>JAGQOZ010000288.1 GCA_020426955.1 Planctomycetales bacterium | reverse complement strand
CATGAAAGGGCTGCTACGGCTTGAAAAACGTTTGCATGCTTCGCGGTTGTCCAGAATGATCGCCGCCAAGCAACGTTTTCTTGCGCTGCGGACCACAAGTTGGTTGGGACGGGCAGGGCGTAGTCGCAATTCTCGTTGAACTTGGATTGAATTGCTCGGACAAAGCGACGATTACTACGCAAAAAATCGGCTGCCAACTTTGTTCGTTAGCAGCCGAGGTGATTGGTGTTGATGATTCAAGCGGTGTGTTCGTTCCAGGTGCTTATGCCGAAAGCTTGGCGGCTTCGGCTTCCGCAGCGCTCATCTTTTTTTTCGGAACGATCGGAGCTGCTTTTTCCGAACCGGTTTTGTAGTCCACAATGTTCCACGCCAATCCACAGGCCTTCATCAAGCGAATGATGTTGTACGTCATGTCAAACTCCCACCAGCGATGACCGTGAGGTGCCATGCGAGGATACGCGTGGTGATTATTGTGCCAGCCTTCGCCGTAAGCGATGATGGCCACCCACCACAGATTGCGACTGTCGTCTGTCGTTTCGTAATTGCGATAGCCCCACATATGACTTGCGGAATTGACAAACCAAGTTGTGTGCAAGACCGCCGTCAAACGGACAAACACGCCCCAGACTAGAAACGACCAGCCCATTTGCCAACCGCCAAGGGCATAACCAGCGCCCATCAGCGCGGCACCGGCAACAAAGTGCCACAGCAAAAAGGTTGTGCCAAGGAATCGCATAACGGGGTCGCGAGCCAAATCGGGAGCCCATTTGGAGATGTGCTTTTCGTATGATTCCTTGTCAAACTTCCAGCCCAGCCAGAACGCATGTGCCCACCACGGACCGTCGTGAGGCGAATGCGGGTCGCCCGTCTGGTCGCTCAAGGCATGATGCTTGCGATGATTGGCAATCCAGTCAATGGCCGAACCTTCGCCCGCCAAGCCGCCAATAAAGGCCAATGCCCAACGCACTACCGGATAGGTTGAAAAACTAGCGTGAGTCAAATAACGATGAAATCCCAAACAAACGCCGACACAACCGGTCAGCCAGTGCAAGAATACCGTCACGGCTAATGCTTGCCAGGAAAAGAAATATGGCACAAAGGCAAACAGTGCTCCGATGTGAATGATGCCCAGCCATGCAATTACCGGCCATGACACCAACGTAGGTTGCATGTCCGCCTGATTCTTTGCTGCAGGTTTTCCGCTGTCTTTGCCCTTTTCCTGAGGCTGTGGTTTGACTTGACGAGTCGATGGCGATGATACTGTGGCCATGATCTTACTTCCTGGGTCGCGACGTCCTTGTTTGCTTCACAAGATCGTTTGCAAAGCTCAAATCTACGTCTGATGAAAACGTGTTATTCAACGATCGACCGAATTCTATGATAAACGCCATCTTCGTAGGTTTTTGCTTAGTTCTATCCGTGTAATAGTTATGTAATCTTCCCCTCGTCCGTTGCTGCCGGTTCGCTCGAACGAGCGTGGTGTGGGCGAAGGGAACGTTTTTAATGCCAGCAAAGTGTGCCAAGGAGAACACATATGATCCAAACGAATCATACGGTTGTGTTGGTCATCGTCTGTTTTGGGGTGTCCGTAATCAATTTGGCAACCGCCCAACCAACGAAATCAGATCAACCAAGTGTCTTTCCCGCTGCCCAATGGGAACGCAAAACGCCGATGGATGTTGGTCTAAGCCAGCAAGCGGTGCAGGAATTTGAAGCGATTGTGGGCGGCCGAGGCTGCATTGTTTGCGACGGATATATGGTGCATACGTGGGGCGAATTCGATCAACCGCATGACGTCGCTTCGGCCGTCAAGCCGTTCTATTCGTATCTGTTGATGAAGGCGATCGAAGAAAAGAAGTTGTTCAACACGGAGCAGCGAGTTGTTTCGTTTTGGCCCGAATTGCAGAACAAGATTCCTGCTTCGCATGCGGACCGAATGTTGACCTTGCGACACTTAGCCTTTCAAACGGCATGTCTGGGCTATCAAGAATCGCCTGGACAAGCGTTCGACTACAATGACGCCACCATGGGCTTCTTCTGGGACACGCTGATCAATCGCATCTATAAAGTGCCGTGGGATCAAGCGGAAGAAAAAGTGATCCAGCCGTTGCTCGGTCAACCACTCGGCTTTCAAGACGGCACGCCTCGTGTAAACGGCAGCAAGCCAGGACGCTTTGCGGTTTCCACGCGAGACTTCTGTCGCTTCGGTTGGATGATGCTGAACGAAGGGAAATGGCAAGACCAGCAAGTCTTGTCGGCCAAATTCGCGCGTCAGCTGGTTAGCGAACCACTGCCACTGAAGTTGCCCAGAACGACGGCCGAACCAAGTGAAACCTACTTTCCGGTACGCTCGATCGGTGGCGGCGGTAACCAGTGTTTTCATAACGGCGGCTACAGTTGGTTGTGGTGGTTGAACCATCCATGCGAAGACGGCACACGCTGGTTTCCCGACGTCGATCCCGGTTTGTTCGCGTGCTTTGGTCACGGCGGTCAAGAAGGGATGGCCGTTCTGCCAGGTTCGCGAGTGATCGTCAGTTGGGTTGGAAAAGAACTGCACCAAGACCGTGAACGTGGCAATCGAGCTTTCCGGTTATTGCAACCAGGCAAGACAGGAAGGCCGTGAGGTTGGCAGGCCGAGTTGTTTGCCGCAAATTTGCACCGTGTCTTCATGAAAACTTCATGTCGGCACCGCATAATTCTGCGCTTTGCCGCGCAGTTGTTGCGCGGCCATGGACTGGCAGACACGTGAACGAGTGCGGTATATGGAAAAGCTTTGGTGCATGGTGGGGTTGGCGGTTGGATTGGCAGTCTGTCCCTTGTGGGCGAAGGATTCGTTGCGGATTTCACCGATAGGCAGTTACACGACGGGCCGAATTGGCGAAGGTGTTGCCGAAATCATTGCGTATCATGCGCCGCAGAAAAGACTGTTTTCGATCAACACGGCCGATCGGTGTGTCGATATCTTCGACTTCGCATCACCCGGTTCGCCATGGCCGATCGGCAAGGTCGAATTGGCTGAATTCGGTAGCGCGCCCACATCTGTCAGCATGCGTAGTGATGTTCTGGCGGCGTCGATCGTCGGAAAAACGCCGAATGATCGCGGCACTGTGGTGTTCTTTACGCCGGATGGAGTGCGTTTGGCGTCAGTTCCCGTCGGCTATCATCCGGACATGGTCATGTTTTCACCCGATGGCAAGTGGCTGATTGTGGCCAATGAAGGTGAACCTTCGGCGGATGGACTGGTGGATCACGATGGTTCGGTCAGTGTGATCGAAGTGCCTACCGGCTTGGAATCGTTTGCGGCACAGTTGCAAGTTCGCGAAGCCGACTTCGCCACTTGGAATGATCAACCGCTGCCGGCAGGAGTGCGTTTGGCGCAACCCGGGAATCGGCCTTCCACCGACTTTGAACCAGAAGGAATCGCCATCTCGGGTGATTCGCGAACTGCCTTTATTTCGCTACAAGAAAACAACGCGATTGCGGTTGTCGATCTAGCCGAAGCCAAAGTAAAACGCATTTTTGGGCTGGGCTATAAAGATCATCGTCTGGCGGAAAACGAAGTTGATGTATTTGGCCTAGGGCACGAAAAGGAAATTACGTGTTGTCCTGCCAAAGGTATGTATCAGCCAGATAATGTTGTTTGGTTTACGTCCGGCGGGAAAGAATATTTGATCTTAGCCAACGAAGGGGACGCTCGAGATAACCTGCAGTATCACGAAGAATCACAACTAAAAGACTGGAAGCTAGATCCGCAGAAGTTTCCAAATGCGGAAGCCATTCTGGCAAAATATGGTTCGCTGATTGTGAGCCGAACGGGCGATATCGATCAGGATCAAGACTTGGACGAAATTCTCACGTTTGGCGGACGATCCATTTCGATCTTTGATTCGCAAGGCACGTTTGTCTTTGATAGTGGCAGTCAGATCGAACATCACGTTTGCCGTCGGCTTGATTCGCACCAGCACGATCCCGAAGACACAAAGCCCAAGTACCGCACCAAGAAAGGTCCGGAACCAGAAGGGCTGTGTTTGGCAACGCTAAATGGCAAAACGTATGTGTTTGTGGGGCTGGAACGAGACAACGGGATTGTGGCGTGGGACGTTACGTCACCACAACAGCCTGAGTTGGTTGCCTACGTCAATCCGTTTGAATGCAAGAATGACAAGGTTGATCCGACGGGCGACATGGGTCCGGAAGGCTTGGTGTTTGTACCGGCGCAAGACAGTCCCAACGGCATGCCGCTGCTGATTGTTGCCAACGAATACAGCGGTTCGATTACCGTTTATCAAGTGGACGTGGTCTCGGGATTGACGGCAGCGGTCAAGCGTTAGATTGCTGCGTCTCACGCTATCTGTATCGCGCGAGCCACCGCATCTGGGCGGCTCGTATCATCTCCATCTGGAATGCGATATAATCTTCCCCATCGGTGTCGCGTAGCATTGCCTGTGTGTCACTGTTCCTGCCTTGCTACATTTGATCTCGCCCAGGAGAAAGCCATGATTTATCGCATTGCGTGGCGAACCGTCGTTGCCACACTGTTATTCGCATCCTTAACGTTCGCCGTAGAAATCGAATTCGAACGCCATCAATTGGACGCCAAGTTTCGTAGTGAAGGCGTTGCCGTGGCCGACTTCAATGGTGACGGCAAAAAAGACATTGCCGCTGGCTTTGTCTGGTACGAAGCTCCTGATTGGAAGATGCACACCGTCTTGGAAGATGCCCCGGAATACCAGCCCAAAGGTTATTCCAATTCGTTCGTCAATGCCGCACACGATGTCAACGGTGACGGACGAATCGACTTGATGGTGGTCGACTTTCCTGGCACGCCGACGTGGTGGTTCGAAAACACCGGCGAGTTTGACAAGCCGTGGCCCAAACACACGATCACTCCCGTTTCCAACAATGAAAGCCCTCAATTCACGGACATCGATGGGGACGGAAAGCGAGAATGGGTGATGGGCTTTTCACCGGATCCTCAGGATACCGACGGGCCGGACCGGCAGATGGCATTCCTGAAACCCAAAGCTGATCCCACTGCCGAATGGACGCTGTTTCCCATTTCCGTCAAGGGTTCGCCCGGTGCGCGTCGCTACGATCACGGACTGGGAATTGGTGATGTCAACAAGGATGGGCGAAATGATATCTTGGTCCCGCAAGGCTGGTGGGAATCGCCGGAAGATGTCACTTCGGGCGAATGGAAGTTCCATGAAGCTCCGTTTGGACAACCCGCGGCACAAATGTACGTCTACGATTTTGACGGCGATGGCGACAACGATGTGCTCAGTAGTAGTGCGCACAATTTTGGGATCTGGTGGCACGAACAAACATCACCTCATCAATGGAAAACGCACGAAATTGACACCAGTTTTTCACAAACGCACGGCATGTGCTTGGCCGACATCAATGGAGACGGATTGCCCGATTTTGTCACCGGCAAACGCTGGTGGGCGCACGGCGGCAACGATCCAGGCGGCGATCAGCCGGCGGTGTTTTATTGGTTCGAACTGCAACGAGAAAACGGGCGGCCTAAATGGATTCCGCACCTGTTTGATCGTAACAGCGGCCCCGGCACTCAATTTGAAGTCGCCGATGTTGATGGCGATGGCCTGTTGGACGTAGCTGCTTCGAACAAGAAAGGCGTGCATTACTTCCGGCAAGTGCGCAAGTAATTTTGTTTTCAGCCGCGAAACGAGCTAATTGTGACAGAGTCCCGCAGTCGCTTGTTCGCGTACCACCCGAGTCCTCGGAAAGGGAAGCAGACCAGAGACTTGTTGCGTCGCCCACTACGAACCTAGTGTTCTTCGCTGTTCTAGGTCCAATTCCAGTAGCGGTAGAAACTTGATCGTGGTGGCGACAAGTTGGTCACGACTCTTGACCTGGAAGAATCGGTTCAAGCGTTTGGCATGGTCGCGAACGGTGTGCGGACTGATGCCAAGCGCGGTGGCGACTTGTCTTTCGGACATTTGCCTTAGAAACAGGCACAATACGTCACGTTCACGGGGACGCAATCGATCGATCAGCGATGGTTCGCCAAAATCCGCGAGGCGAATACCCAACAGACTGCTGATGTGCAAAAAGCAATAATCCAGCAATCGGCGTTCCCGTTCGGTGAAATCCGTCAGGTCCGAACCACGATGCAGAAGAATGGAATGTGCCATACCGTTTTTGGCCAGATAACGCGAACCCAATAACGCTTGGAAATCGATCCTTTGCAGGTAATCGTTGTACAACGCGGAACTCTTCCAGATTCGACCAGGTAGCAGGTCTTCCGCTCGACCAGTAATGACTTCACCCAGACCGGCACGTGCCAGCAACGCCTGTTCAAGCACGCATTTTCTCGCGTCGAAGTGCTGCGTATATTCGTCCAACATTTTCAGCATGGTCTGGCTGAGTTTAACAGTTCGATCGCTCGGCGTTGTGCCGCTGTGCGATCGAACTTCTAAACTCATTTCGTTTCATAACTATCTCCTTAAAGGGCTCTCATTAAACTGGCACTGGATGGCCAACTGGATTTCTGCCTACCGAACATTCAGCGGTCTGGCTGCATCATCCACTGAATCAGATTGATCATCGTTTTGGACTCCAGTGTCGTTTCCCCGCGAAGAAACCGAGTCAATGCGGACGGACTGCAACCCAATTGTTCTGCCAATTCCTTTTGCTCGACGCCGCTCTGCTGTAGAAACAGACGCACCGCTACTGCTAAGCGAACTAGTTCGTGTTGTGATCGAGTCACTCCTTGTCCTCCGTCATATCGCCAGCCACTCCCTGCAGCGAATCGCCCAGTTCGGCGCTGCAAGTTCACGCAACGCTAAACAGCGAATCTTTTGTTCTTCCTGAAGCGACGGACCTGCGAGGTCGGCGTCGCCTACTTCGCATCAGCAAACCGAGCACTCCCAAAAATACGATGCACGCTCCGTTTGGCTCTGGCACGGTAAATATGACGTCGTCAAACGTGGCATTGACCGCAACGTCCACCGGATTCGAAACGACGAGTCCCGCGCCGAGTCCAATTAGTCCTTGACTGTGAGTCGAGTCATTGACTATCAGCTGCGGCGACAGCGGTGCATCGGTTCCGTCCTGCCATACCTTCAGCGCCAGTTGGTCGCCGATCGCCGAAGCTTCCATCCACCAATCTTCGTCTTGGCGAAAAGTGATGTCGGGAATCTCACCCAATGTGGTTGATACTCCGTTGACGAACAGATCCAACCGGAATTCACCGTTGGGAGCCATTGCGATGAAGTTGTACGAAGAGAACGTCGCCACGTCGGATCGCAGATTGATACTTGCCGCGACATTCGTATCGACGCGGAACTTGGTTCGCACGGCGCCGTTGGAAAACATCGGGTCAATGGCGGACTGGGCCCAACCGACGGCCATGAATCCGGAAATCGGTAAACAACAGGGCGCGGCAGGAACCTCGCCGGTGGTTTTTAGATTCAATGCGCCAGTGCTGGTGTCAAAGATGCCCGGACCCCATGGCTGTACGTCGCCGGTCGGTTCGCCATTCGCATCCAGAATGATGCTGGTATCGAGCTGTATCCACTTAGACTGGTCTAAGGTCGGTGCCGAAAAGTCGTCCAACAGAATCGTCTGAGCGTAGGACTGCGTCGTTGGAAGCAAAAACAGAGCAAAAAGCGTAATTCGGATGCGAATCATGGTGGTTTCTCAACAGGGTTAAAAATTAGGACACGGGAATAAGCAAAGCTATCGTCTGCGCACCGCCAGGCCGATGGCGAATATGCCTGACA
>JAGQOZ010000287.1 GCA_020426955.1 Planctomycetales bacterium | reverse complement strand
TGCTTGGGCAAATGCCTTGCCAGCCATCAATCAGTATCAAGATCTCATGTCGCAAGGTCTTGTCAGTGGATCTGGCTTCGAATCATTCCTTGAATCAGTTTCTACAAAGATCAGAGAAGCGACGGCCAGTGCTAGGGAACTGCAACGATTGGCTGGCCCTGGCTCTTTGCTACAGCGAGGCTCGGCTGCTGAGTTCAATTTCCGTATCGAAGAGACTGACGCCCAGAAGGAAGCCTTGCGTTTACAGAGGATGGATGCGGAACAACAACGCCAGCACGCTGAATTCATGCGTTCGATTCTGGCAGAGCAGATTCTGACGCGTGAGGCGATTAACACGATCTCGCTAGACATTCCGATCTCGAATCTTGGAGGTTGATTTCCGGAAATTCGAAGAACGTGAATCCAGCATCCCGGAATTCGCGTGGCGGCAAAATGATGCTGGATTCCCTTATTTGAGAAAGCATGCGAAAATCGTGACCAGTCGACTTGGAATTCCGAAATTCACATCAAAGGTGCAATATGAATCCGGCAGCAAAGGGACCGGACTTGTCAACGTATCGAGGACGATGCGCTGCAAGATTGAGGGAACTGCGATTGAAGTCTGGATTGACGCCGGAGGACGTTGCTCACGCAACTGGCGTCACAGTGACAACGGTCTATCACTGGGAGAGAGGGCACAGCGAGCCCAAGCAGAATATATTACCAACGCTCGCACAGATCTTTTCGTTAAAGTCACCACGAAGTGTGCTCGCCCCAAGCTGATTTACAAGAAACTTGCAAACCAGTTATTGCAAGAAACTTGTAATGCCGATACGATACCTCTGGTAGGTCAACACTACGGGAGGTTAATCACTCATGCGACTTAGCGAGTTCACGGAGCAAGTGTATTTCGAAGAGCGAGAGCTGGCAGCCAGTTCAGAACGGCAGCTTCGGATGTCGATCAACCTGTTCGAAGATTGGGCGAAAACCGAACTTGGACGAATCCCAACGCTAGACGACCTTTCACACGCTGATCTGAACTCATGGCGAATCAGCAACCCGAGAGGCTGGGCGCCAAAGACGATGAAACGTCGGCTGGATGACGTCCTAAACGTCTGGTCATACGCGTTCGGAATCGAAGCAACAGACAACGAGCCAAAGCGTCGAAGAGTGCGGTTTCCCAGAGTGCCCAAGCGTATTCCTGATGCATGGAGTCGTGACGATCTTGATGCTCTTCTCGAGGCCACAGGGGCAGACCAATTTCAACGTTACACGGAACACGGCGTGAAGCGTGGCGACTTGCTTCGGTTTATCATCCTGGTTGGATTCTACACAGGCTTGAGACGAGCAGATTTGCTGTCACTGCGACGTTCGCAACTGCACCCAGTGGGAATGCCGGTACCACAATCCAAGCGTCGTGGAGACGAAGTGCTTGTTCGCGTACCGCAATGGGTTGTTCAGGAAATTGACGAACGCTATCCGCCCGCATTCGTTCAATTGTTCCCCGGTTGTTCTTGCCAAGCGTGGTTCTCGATGTGGTGGAATCGTCTACTAACTGAGGCCGGCCTTCCAACCGGAAAACGAGAAGGACTGCAGAAACTTCGCCGTACGTCGGTAACGCATGCAGAGGCAGCCCAACGTGGAGCTGGTTCGGTGATGGCTGGACATGAAAACGGACGCACAACGCATCGGTTCTACATCGATCCACGAATCGCCGGTCACAATGTTCCGGATATGCCTGACTTGCGTTCTGACAGTGATGAACCAACTACCGTCAAGTTCAAACAGCGAGGGTAGGCCGAATGACGAACATTGCCCCCTATACGCCCTTGCGTGAGTTTTTTGACCAAAAGAGTCGCAAGCAACGGGAAGCGATTCGCGCGTTGGAACGACATCTAGGAAGGGTGCCATGCGTTCGGCATTTGACACCGCGGGTTCTTGCTGAATACGCCGATCAGATCTCGTCGTTGAAGCGGCCAGCTTCGTCATGGAACGGCGTACGAAATCTGTGGGCAGAGCTACAGTATCGTTCGTCCGACTGGCCAGATTCGTCGTTGCTGATGCATTACCGAAAGTTTCGAAAGTCTCACGAGATCAGTACGCGAACGCTTCAGTACTACGATAACGCCGTATATGACTTCACGCTGTTCTATCGTTTGATCGAATGTCATAATGAGGCGTCGATGCGACAAACAACACCAGAAATTCGGCGTTGGATTAGAGCTGCACGGCAAGACTTAGAGGGCACTGACGCTCCTCGAGACGCTAGGCATATCACACAGGGCCATATCGCGACATTCTTGGCGTGGCTGCAGCATCATCCGGCCGGCGTGAGAACTAAGGACACTTTGTCACGCTACAGCGAGATGGTCCGTCGCGTCGTTGACGATCTCTATCCTGGTCAATTTCAGGAAGTTGGACGTGCCAAGGTTTTGCAGGGGACGAACACGTTGTCGCAGTTCTTCGATTTGGTGTACGTACAAGAACGGACAATGAAATCGGAAACGGCAAGACAGTACCGCATGAGTCTTGCACGGTTTGCGGAGTTCCTGGGTTACGATCCGAAGTTAGATGACATTGACCACGCGGATGTGAATCGTTGGATCGAAAACTCATTGCAATCAAGATCACCAAAGACTGTTTCACGCTGGAAGAAGGACGTGCTTGCCGTTTGGAGTTATGCGGCGGACGTTGTCGAGGCAACGAAGAACATCCCTAATCCGAAACGAATTCGTCAGATCCGAATTCCAAAACGTATTGTGTCAGCTTGGACACTCGAAGAACTCGAAGCGATCATCGCCGCTGCGGCCAAGGACAGGGAGTTTCTTTCGACTGGCGTACGACGTGGCGATTTGCTCGCGGCAATCTTGTATGTGGGCTACTATTCCGCCCTACGCCCGCAAGACGTTGCAAACCTAACCCGTCAGCAGCTGGCCCCACGAGGAACCCCCATTGGACAGTTGAAAAAACACGGCGATGAAGTGCTGTGCTGCGTACCTCAGTGGGTGATTGAGTTTATCGACCAACGCTATCCGTCAGAACAAGATCGGGTATTTGCGTGGCCGAATTCGATGGACCATTTTTATCATCATCTTTGGCATCCGACACTGCGAGCAGCTGGACTTCCAACGGGCCGTTTTGAAGGACTCCAAAAGCTCAGACGCACCGCAGTGACGCATGGTGAGAAAATTGCTGCCGGCTTTGGGCGCCAACTGGCTGGGCATGATCCTTCATCACCAGTGACATATCGGAACTACGTCGACCCGCGTCAGCTTGTCGACGGTGACGGTCGAGAATTGCCCGACCTGCGGTTCAGCGAATTGGTTTAGCGGCTAACAACTGCAGCCCGGAGAGGCTGCAATTTCCGGCCACGGTTGGCGTCGAATTTGTTTCTCGTCAACAAGGGTTTGGAAATGAAGAAAGCAGCGGTCATTGTCGAATTCGAAGATCAAAACGGACACACGCAACGGGTACGAACATTCGAAGGATCGCATGACGAGTGCCAAGAGCTCGCAGCTGGCCATCGAATTCTGGTTATCGACCTGGAGGCGGAAACTTCGAAACAACGGGCTCGGATAGGCGTAATTCCATCGAATGAGGCCACAGGCTTGGCGAAGGATGGCTTCACAGGCGTTCGATGGTATTCGCAGACGATCGGAGCAGTCGGAGTGTGTCAGAACGCAGATTTGGAGGCCGTACGGTCTTGGCTGACTCTGGCAGGTGCCGACGTGTTCAACGAATCTTTTGCCGAAAGTGGTGTTCTGTCGGTCGAAATACTGGAGGACGACGAGCGATTGAGACGGGAAATCGAACAGATTGCAGGGGCGTTCTGACGATGATCGGAATTGCAGACGCTTTGATAAGCGATAGAATCAATCTCGGAATTCTAAGACATCCGTCGATCGCGATTCGACGAAAGAAGGCACCATTCACGCGTCCGGCCAAATCGAGGCTGGCTGAATGGGAACGCCAGCAGCAGGACGCGACGCCTCGAACAACCTGAGCACGAGACAAAGAATCAAGCGGCGTCATGGCGAAGTTGCCATGGGAAGTGTGTACCCCGTCTCGTCCACACGAGCCGCCGATGTCGAACTTTTTCAGGATGCCCTTGGGGAAGGGGAAACGTTTGCCTATTCCGCGATTCCCAAAAAAAACTTCCTGTGCTGGGGGGGGGACCGGGGGGGGCTTGGTTCGGTCTTCTCGTGGTTCGCCCATTCGACCTGAACGGAAAGTGAAATCCGCCATGGGCCAAATTCGTCAGAACACAATTCGAAGGAAAGCCCAACGCGAACGCAAGCGACTCGGGCTTGATGGCGCGAAAAAAGGCTACTTTGAGTCAGCCGCCGAAACCGCTCTTTGTGAACGCGATTCACTCGAACGGCGTGTTCGTGCCTGCCAAGAAATCTTGCAGTATTTGCAACATCCAAGTTCACGCCGCATCGGCAAGGAAAAGCGGATCCGATACCGGGCCGCGCTGGATGCGGTAGTTGTCACGATGTTCTGCAAGGTGCAGGCAAACGAGACATTGTCTCGTCACGAACTGAACTTCTTGTCGCAACTGAGTAGTTGGGTGTCGGACGAGCGATTGAGGCAGCTTGAATCGGAAATCGAATTGATTGATCGATTGATGCCAGACGACGACATTGACGAATGGGGATTCGACGGCGAATCCAACAGAATCCCGTTGCCGCCTGAAGGAGAAAGTTAGTCGTGGCAAAATTTCAAATCTCGGGCACCGACAAAGATGGAAAGAGACGTCGATGGCTTATCGAAGCTAATAATGCTTCCGGTGCAATGAAGAAGGCCGAGAATTCTGGGATTACCGTCAATTCGATCGACGGCATTCGGCATGGACAAGTGCTATCCGCTCCACGTGCTGCCGGCCAAACAACGGTTGAAGTCAACGTTCACACTGGGTCTGACGGTTCAAACAGTTTTGGCGTTTCTTCCTTAGTAGTGGCGATACTCTCTTTCTTCTTTTGCTGGCTACCACTGATAGGGTTGGGCTTAGGGTTATTGGCCCTAGCACTCGGAATCACGGGGATCATTGTCTCGCATGGGAAGAAGTTTGACGTCTTGGGATACTCGCTTGCCGGCATTGCGGTATCCACAATCGCCATTGTTTTTGGATTCCAAATTCTTCTTCCAAACGCTCGCGAACAGCAATTGCCAGCAGCAATCGCCGATCAACCAAAGCCACCGGAAAATGCCATCACGGAAAGAAACGCGGACGTTGTTAAGGCCAAGATCAAGTCGCCTTTCCGGCTAGGCAATCTTGAAATCACAGCGACAGGAATAGAATTGAAAAGGTTGAATGAAAAAGCTGTATTTGGCCGTGTACGTCCACGCGATTCGTTCAGCTACGTACTTACTTTTACCGCGAAGAACATCAGCCGAAGCCAAGTGTTCTCAGCTTTTTCTGTTACAGAATCAGTTACCGACGAATTTGGTAACAACTGCAAAGACGCATTAGACAAGAAGTATGCAAGTGTTGAATTGCCGGGCAACGAGTTAACCAGAATGCTCCAGCCAGGTGAATCAGTTACTCACAAACTCGCATTTGATCCGGTGAGTATCTCCGCCAGGGAATTCGCTTGGACAATTTCAACAAAGACTTCTAGTCAGGAAGATTATCGAAAGTGGCGACTAGACTTGAAGCTGAAACAAGCATCTACGGCCGGTTAGTGTCCTTGCGCTAGAAGAATCTTTCGAATTCGGTTGCAAGATTCGGGCCGATAGGTAGAACAACAAAGACCGAGCTAGGCTGATCCCCGAATCGCCGGCTTTAGCCCCCGGCTTGCTCGGTTGCTTCTATTCCTTGGGCTGCGAAAGGCTAATCGCATCATGGCATCACTGCATCGACGATCGTTTTGGAAGAACGTACCGGAAAACGCGACCATCACCATCAAGGCCGGCAAACGGATTGCCACGTGGAAAGATAACCGAGGAACGCGTAAGACAGCCGAAGTGATTGACCGCAACGGCAAGGATCAGATTCGCGTTTCTGGCAAGACGTGGTTCGCCAAGTATCGAGATTCGCAAGACATCGTTCGCGAAGTATCCACTGGCTGCAAGGATCGGCAAGCCGCACAGAGCATCCTGAATGATCTTGTCAGTCGAGCGGAGCGGGTACGTGCCCGGATTCTGACGGAGGACGAGGACCGAGTATCCGATCGGCTGATAGAACCATTTGGTCAGCATTTTGACGCGTACCTGGACTACCACAACGCGAAAGGAACGAGCGAAAGTCACGTTAACGGAATACGCGTCCGAATTGATCGCATGGTACGGGAGTGCGAGATCAAACGATTGATCGATGTTACCCAAGAACGCATCGAGCGCTGGCTGTCTGATGAAGCAAAGGCTGGCAAGTCACCAAGAACGCGAAACAGCTATCTGCAAGCGTTGCAAGGATTCTGCAATTGGGCGATCGATACAAATCGGCTGGCAATCAATCCAGTTTCCAAGATCGCGAAAGCTGACGAGCGAAGTGACAAACGCCGGCAACGACGGGCCTTGACCACGGACGAAATCAATCGATTGTTGTTCGTCGCGAAGCATCGGCCGCTTGCAGAGTTCGGCCGCGAAACGAAGCGAGTTGACAATCCACAGGGCCGACGAACTTGGACCAAGGAACCTTTGACATTCGATTCGTTGCCTACTGCCCTGGACCGAGCTCGCGAAGCGTTGAAGGACAATCCAGACTTCATCGAGGAGCTGGAACGGCGTGGCGAAGAACGAGAGCTGATCTACAAAACGCTGTTGATGACGGGCTTGCGACGCGGCGAACTGGCATCGATTACCGTGGGTCAGGTCAATCTAGATTCGGAAACGCCAACGATCGAACTGGCATCGAGGGACGAGAAGAGTCGGCAGGACGCGTCGATTCCATTACGAGCGGATTTGGCCGATGAGTTGCGGCGATGGATCGACCGACGTCGGGCCGTGCGGTTGACGTTGAATCACACAACGATGGACGCCGAAGCGTTGTTTGATGTGCCGAGGCAGCTTGTCAAAGTTCTTGATCGAGACTTGGCTGCGGCCGGCATTCCCAAGGTTGACAGCCGTGGGCGACAGTTGGACGTCCACGCCATGCGTCATACCTTCGGAACCCACCTAAGCAAAGCAGGCGTTTCGCCTCGAGCCGCCCAGGCCGCGATGCGTCATTCAAAGATCGATCTAACGATGAATGTCTACACCGACCCGCAACTGCTAGACATTGCCGGAGCGGTCAACTCGCTGCCGTCATTTGACTCTGCTCAGTTTCACCAGCCAGCCGCGGCGACAGGAACAAACGGGGTAGAAGACTTTCCACCAAACTTTCCACTAGCTACAGCCAAAACCAGTCCTGAACTGTCCGTTTCAGTCCAATCTGAAAATCCTGGTGATTCTGTCCGGACACAAAAAAACCCAGAAAACAAAGCGTTTTCCGGGGTTTTGGAGAGCGACGCCGACGGGACTCGAACCCGCAACCACTGGATCGACAGTCAAACCCGCCCTACCTGCAAAACACTAGAAAACAAGGGGCCAAACGGTGATGGAGAGCCCACTATCCACCAGACTTTCCACTCGTTGCTCCAAAAAACATCGCCGAAGCAACTCGCCGCGGCCATCTTGGACGTGTGGGCGCCGGACCAGATTCGCGAGCTGCTCACAAGCTTGAACGAATCGCTCGATTAGCGAAAATCAATGAGCGGCTAGGCCGGCCAGCCGAACCGCGTCGTCCAATCCCTAGTGCCGACGCTTGCCGCTCTTCTTTCGCTTTCGCACTAGGGGAC
>JAGQOZ010000286.1 GCA_020426955.1 Planctomycetales bacterium | reverse complement strand
AATGTAAAACCAATTGTGAATTGGCTGCAAAATATTTTGGACTTCCGTCAAAATGCGTTCGTCCAGCGGTTGTTGGATCCAGCGAGCCCACTGTTGAATACGCTCGGGATTAGCAGAACCTGTGATGCAGGTGGCCATATCCGAATTAGCGATAGAAAACTGAAGCGCTAGTTGAGCAATATCGACACCGTTGGCGTCGGAATGTTCCGCGGCCGCGCGACAGATTTCTCGCACTTCTTTGGTTGCCTTATGCCACGGCGGCAAGGTAGCGTTGGTCAGAAGCCGAGCGGAAAACGGAGCGGCGTTCATGATGCCGACATTACGCTGTTTCAAATACGGCACCAAATCGGCCAACATGGTGTTTTGCAAGGTGTAATGATTGTACGAAAGGATGACGTCCAGATCTGTTTGCTCTAACACATAGCGAAACATCTTCATGGGGTAACCCGACACACCGATAAAGCGAACCTTACCTTGCTTTTGAATCTTGCGTAAGGCAGGCAACGTCTCGTCGACAATCTGTTGCATATCAACAAATTCGATATCGTGACACAGCATGATATCCAAATGGTCAACACCCATGCGATGTAAACTAACGTCGACACTCTCTTCGACTCGTTTGGCGGAAAAATCAAAATGTGCCGCATCGTATCGACCTAGTTTCGAACCAAGTAGATAACTATCTCGAGGAACGTCGCGCAACGCAACGCCCAGCAACACTTCCGACATGCCTCGACCATAATAGGGCGACGTGTCAATGAAGTTCATTCCGCAATCCAAGGCAACATGGACCGACCGAATGGCTTCGGCCACATCCACCTGCCGAAACTCCTGCCCCAACGACGATGCTCCGAACGAAAGCACCGGCACGTCAATTCCGGTGTTGCCCAATGGTCGACGCTGCATACGTGTATCTCCTTACAAAATTCGCCACCTGCGAATGCACCCAAAACTGGAATAACACAAACTTTAAGTCGTCAACCAGCAACGGTCAATCTGACCAACGAACGACGGCGGTTGATACAATGGTGACGCTCGATCCGGAAACGCTACCGATAAGAATGAAGGGACCATACGATGAATTCGCCGCTGACGATATCTCGCCGCACCGCTGTGCACCAGTTCGCCGGATTAATGGCTACCGGATGGGTGCTGGCCGAACCAACAAGAGTTCGCGCCGCGACCGCCAGACCGATTTCTAAGATCGAATTGGCCATTGCGACCATTTGTACGGACGGCTTTGGCAACCAGCAACACGGGCCCGCATTTCAGGTGATACCAAAACTGGGCTTTACTAATGTCGAATTCAACGTGTGGCATGCCAACATGCTGACTCCTCAGTACATGCAGTCGATTCAAGATCGTTGTCAAGCCACGGGACTGAAGGCCATTAGTTTGCAAGGTACCGAGTTTTCGCCGGAAGGCAGGACCGGGATCCTGAAAGAGGTGGCTCATAAAGTTTTGCTGATGAATTACGCAAAACACTTGGGCTGTAAGGTTGTGAAGTTTACCGGGGCGGCACGAGATACCTGTGGCGGTTTGCCAGCGGTGATCCAGATTTGTCGCGAACTGGTATCCGTGGCGGAACAGCTGAACGTATTCTTGGTATTAGAGAATCATGCCAACAATGTCATTGAAACAATCGAAGACTACGATCAGATTTTTTCGGCCATTGATTCTCCGTATGTCGGCATGTGTTTTGACATGGGGCATTTTGAAGGGATGGGAATCGATCTGCACCAAGTCATCAAGCGGTTCGCTCCGAAAATCTTGCACGTGGATTTGAAAGACTGCAAAGCACGAGGCCAAGGGCATCAGACTGTTCCTTTTGGTCAAGGCGTCACCGACTTTAACGGCGTGTTGAACCATCTGGTAGAAACCGGCTACCAGGGCTATCTGGTGGTGGAACAAGCTTGGCGCGAACCGAAAGGGGACTGGCAAAACGATCTACAGGCCGCATACCAACGCTTTCAGAAATGGGAATCGAAGTAGGTCAACACGCCATGGACGAATCTTGGGGCCCTTGACCATAATAGCGACCAAACGTATCCGAAATCGCTGGTTGTCATTCGTGCCCAGATCGTACGCTGTGCCCTAAAAGGATTGCATTGCAGCCAAGGGACCAGCGAGTCATCGACTGGTTGCCCATGGCAATGAGGTCAGATACTTTCCAACAACCAAAACTTTCAATTGATCTTGCTCGCATGTCTCTGATCTCTGTCCAAAACGTTGGTATCCGATTTCGTGGTCCAGAATTGCTGGACGATGTTTCGTGTCAAATTGAAGCGAAGCAACGGATTGGATTATTAGGACGCAACGGTGCCGGCAAGTCTACGTTTCTGAAAATCTTGCAAGGTGTGATTCGACCTGACAATGGTAAGGTGACATACGGTCCGCACGTCACGCTTTCCATGTTGCCGCAAGATGTCCCGCAAGATGTTGTGTCTTCCGTTTTCGAATTGACGTTGCAAGGTGTACCGTTTGACGCCCACGATCCGGCCTCACAATGGGAAGCGGAACACAACGCAGAGCAAATTCTGTCTCGTATGCAACTGGACAAGGACGCTCGGTTTGAAACGCTGTCTTCCGGGATGAAGCGTCGAGTTCTCCTGGCGCAGTCGTTAGCCGCCAAGCCAGACGTGCTGCTGTTGGACGAACCGACCAACCATCTGGATATCGACGCCATTACGTGGCTGGAAGATTTCCTGCTGAATTGGCCGGCGACATTGATTTTTGTCACGCACGATCGAACGTTCCTTCGCAAACTGGCGAATCGGATTCTGGAAATTGATCGAGGTCATTTGTTTGATTGGTCATGCGATTACGAAACGTTTCTGAAACGCAAAGAAGACGCACTAGCGGCCGAAGAAAAGCAAAACGCGTTGTTCGACAAAAAACTGGCGCAAGAGGAAATTTGGATTCGCACCGGCATCAAGGCGCGGCGAACCAGGAATGAAGGTCGAGTTCGTGCGTTGAAAAAGATGCGAGACGAACGGCGCGAACGACGTGAAAAAGTTGGTTCGGTTCGACTGCAAATCCAACAGGCACAGCGAAGTGGCAACTTGGTGGCCGATCTGGAAGACGTCTCGTTTCATTATGAAAACCGACCGATTGTAAATCAGTTTTCCACGCTGATTACACGAGGTGACAAGGTTGGCATCATCGGTCCCAACGGTGCGGGCAAGACCACGCTGCTGAAGATTATTTTGGGCCAACTTGCGCCGCAAACAGGCACGGTTCGGCTGGGTACCAACCAGCAAGTTGCGTATTTTGATCAGTTGAGACAGCAGCTGGATGATGAACAAACCGTGCAACAAAACGTCGGTGACGGCTACGATTACGTAACCTTGGGTGATCAAAAACGCCATATCTTAGGCTATTTGCAGGACTTTCTGTTTTCGCCAGAACGAGCTCGTTCGCCAGTGAAATTTCTTTCGGGCGGAGAACGTAATCGGATTTTGTTGGCCAAACTGTTCGCCAAGCCCGCCAATATCATTGTGTTGGACGAACCTACAAACGATCTGGATGCGGAAACCATCGAATTGTTGGAATCGCGTTTGGTCGAATTCACCGGAACAGTGCTGTTGGTCAGCCATGACCGAACGTTCTTGAACAACGTTGTCACCAGTGCCATCGTGTTTGAAGAAAGTGGCGTCAAAGAATACGACGGCGGTTATGACGATTGGTTGCGGCAACGATCCGTGACGGAAGATGCATCGTCCACCAACAAAGCCGCAGCCAAACCCAAGCCAGCCAGCCAATCGGAACCTGCGTCTGAAGCAGACAAGCCGCGAAAACTAAAATACAAAGAGCAACAAGAATTGAAGCAACTGCCCATCGAAATCGAAACTCTGGAAACGGAAATTGCGGCGCTGCATGACAAAATGGCTTCGCCCGAATTTTACCAACAGCCGGGCGAAGAAATCGCCACCGCGCAATGCCAACTCAAAACACTGGAAGAAAAGCTGGCCGTCACGTTCGCTCGGTGGGAGGAACTGGAAAGTCTGGCTTAAGGCTGCCAACTTCCAAATGCTCATACATGACACAACCTACATTCAGGATTCCGCATGTTAACGGGAAAAACAGTTATCGTCACAGGCAGCACCACGGGCATCGGCAAAGCGATTGCGCAAGAATGCATTGCACAAGGCGCCCACGTCTTGATTCACGGTCGCGATGCAGAACGAGGCGTCGCGGTGGCGAACCAGATGGGTCCGAACGCTCGATTTCATCAAGACGATTTAGCGGATCCTGCCGCTGCGAATCGCATTGTGAACGCGGCACTGGAACACTTCGGCCGAATTGACTGCCTGGTGAATAATGCAGCACGAGTCGTCCGGTCGGATATTCGATCCACTTCGGTCGACTTGTTTGAAAACGTCATGGCCATCAATGTTCGCGCGCCGCTGCTATTGGTCCAAGCGGCGTTGGATCAGCTGCAGCAAAATCAAGGAGTAGTGGCCAACATCGGTTCGGTCAACGGACTAGGCGGCGAACGCAATCTGTTGGCGTACAGTATTTCCAAAGGTGCGTTGTTGACACTCAGCAAGAACTTGGCCGACGCACTGGGGACCGCTCGAATCCGTTTTGTTCACTTCAATGTGGGCTGGGTTCTGACGGAAAATGAATATGAATACAAACTGGCCGACGGACTGTCAGAAGACTGGCCCACGCAACTGCCAACACACGAAATCCCTGCCGGCCGGATGACTCGGCCCGAAGAAATTGCCAACGTGGTGACGTTTTGGCTGAGTGACAAGTCTGTGCCATTTTCCGGCACCGTCATGGAGCTGGACCAGTTTCCATTCGAAGGCCGCAATCCAACTCGCGAAGAATAGATCTTTATTCTGCTGGGCAGTGCACCTTTGGAAAACGCACGATTGCCATAGGTGCCGCTGGCCCGATTCATGGCGAAAAGTGGAGTGCACCAAATTCGCGAATGCGATTGGTGATGGCAGGTTCTACCGGCAAACGTTCCATGCTGCTGGCACCATAAAACCCAACCACGCCTATGGTGTGATCCAGAATGAACTGCGCGTCGGAGGGTTCGGCAATGGGACCACCATGGCACAGAACCAAGATCTCCGGATTCACTTTCTTGGCTGCGTCATGCATCGCTTGCACTCGTTTGGCAGATTCCTCCAACGTCAACGCCGTCTGTGCGCCAATGGAACCCTTGGTGGTCAGGCCCATGTGCGGAATCAGTATGTCGGCACCGGCGGCGGCCAGCGCAGCGGCTTCTTCTTCGTTGAAAGCGTACGGCGTGGTCAACAGATTCATCTGATTCGCGAGGCGAATCATGTCAACCTCCAAGCCAAACCCCATGCCAGTCTCTTCCAAGTTCGCTCGAAATGTTCCGTCAATCAGCCCCACAGTCGGAAAATTCTGAACTCCGGCAAAGCCCGCAGCCTGCACGTCTTTCAGGAAAAGGTCCATACGTCGAAAGGGATCGGTGCCGCAGACGCCGGCCAAGACCGGAGTGTCTTTAACCACGGGAATCACTTCTCGAGCCATCTCCATGACAATCGCGTTGGCATCGCCGTACGGCATGAGCCCCGCCAGTGAGCCTCGTCCGCCCATCCGAAACCGTCCCGAATTGTAAATCACAATCAGGTCAATTCCACCGGCCTCTTCCAACTTGGCGCTAATCCCCGTTCCCGCTCCGCCACCGATAATCGGCTGGCCTGACGCCACCTTTTGTCGTAAGCGTTCCAGAATTTGTTGACGACTTTGTGTCATGTTTGTTTTCCTAACCAATGTTCTTCGCTGCGAATTCTAAGTGGACAGCGCCTTGATCGGTTTGTAGTCCCGCCTTTAGGCGGAATGATTTTCGATCTGTCCGCCTAAAGGCGGGACTACAAACTCAGGACGGCTTATTCGTTTGCAGTAGTTGAATTAATTTGTGTGCGGCGAATTCCGCGAACGACGCGTCGTTAATGTGTTCGTCGCGTTCCAGCACTTCCACGCTGGAATTTGCTACGCCGTGGCGAATTGCATCGAACAATTGGTTCCTGGCCGCTGGATTGTCGAACGGTTGTCCTTTGGCATCAATGGCCGAAACCCCTTTCGCTGGCAGTAATATTGACACAGCCCCCTGAGCTTGACTCAGTTTGCCGCCGATATCTTGGCCAATGGCGTGACATTCTTCGGCCGTGGTTCGCATCAGAGTAATGTTGTCGTTGTGTTTGTAAAGCTGGCGATCGGCAAATGGCTTGGGCACTGTGGGCAACGCCCAGAAGTTCACCATATCTGTGGCGCCAACGGAAACAACTTGCGGAATGCCCGCTCGTCCCGCCGCTGTCAATCGACTCGGCCCAGCCGAAAGGACTCCGCCCACCAATTCGTCGGCAATCTCCGTCGTCGTGATGTCCAACACGCCGGCCACCAAACCATCTTGAATCAGCTTCTCCATCGCTTGTCCGCCGCTACCCGTAGCGTGAAAGACCAGCACTTCAAATCCGGCCGCTTCCAGAACGGAACGAGCGACTTCGATGCACGGCGTGGTAACACCAAACATAGTGGCGGCGATGATCGGTTTATCCGCCGCAGATGATCCCATTTTCTGAAAGCGAACCATACCGGCCATGGCAGCTGCCGCTTCGTTCAAGATGCGGCGGCTAATCCGGTTGACTCCGGCGATGTCCACCACCGAATGGAGCATTAGGATATCGCTGGCCCCCACGAAACCTCGGACGTCGCCCGACGCCAGCGTACTGATCATCAACTTGGGAACGCCCAGCGGCAGCGAACGCATTGCTGCGGTGCCGATGGTGGTTCCCGCGCTGCCGCCCAGCGACAATACGCCGTCCACTTGTTGGTTTGCCAGCGCCGTTTGGATCAGGCGTTCCGCGCCTTTGGCCGCAGCCGTCACTGCGGTACCTCGATCTGCTTGTGCCACCAGCGCTTCCCACGATTCGCCGGCCGCTTGGTAGACTTCGCGACGATCGATATCGGCCACAACTTGGGGCGAACCAAGACAACCGACGTCGACCAGTTTGACGTCCACGCCGATTTCGACCAAACGTTGGCGAAGATGATCGGCTTCGTGCCCTTTGGTGTCCAACGTTGCCAACAAATAGACCGCCATGTCAAAGGTCTCCAATCGTTCGATGATCTCAGTCGACTTGCAGCTCTGCTATTTGACGATCAATTCAGCCGGATGCAGTGCCCAAACGGCAGGCCGCCCGTCACCTCGTTGCACACTGTCTTGGATCAGTTGCACAGTGGTTTCAAAATGGAATCCGCGCGACTGTAAAACTTGGATCACATTTCGCACCAGCGAACCAGAAAAGATTTCTTCTTCGTCGCCTTCGCCCAGCAACTCGAGTAGGTCTAATCCCGATTGGCGAATCGGCCGATGGATCACTTTGTAGTCGTCCAGTTCGGCCTTCTTAGCAATCACGTCCAAACAATCGTCGACGCCGCCAATCGTATCAATCAGGCCCAGCTTCTTGGCTTGTTCTCCCGACCAGACTCGTCCACCCGCCAACGGTTCGACCTTATCGACCGGCATTTTACGAGACTTGCTGACCAGTTTCAGGAACTGCGAATAGAAGTTATCAATAAACTCCTGCATGTTTTTGACGTCACCGTCATTCCAAGTGCGGTCAATGGCAAAGATGGCGGCAGAATCGTCCAATGTGATCGATTCCACGTGGACGCCGATTCTTCGCATGAGCGAACCAAAGCTCAGCTTCATGGAAAAGACGCCAATCGAGCCGGTGACGGTTGCCTTTTCCGCATAGATTGGTTCGCCAATGCAACT
>JAGQOZ010000285.1 GCA_020426955.1 Planctomycetales bacterium | reverse complement strand
AAAGCGAAACGCTGACCAATCAAGTGCCGGGCGGCAAGATGAGTTCCTTGCGGCGAGCGGGAGATTTGCTGTTTGCGACTGGGCAAGGAACTAGTATGTCGATTTTTGAAATCGCTGATGCCGGATTGTCGCAGATTGCGGAACTGGATATGCGTTACAGCGGTAGTTGGCTGCATCCGCATTCGGCGTTGGCGGTGCAGCACAATGGTGAAAACTATTCGCTGTACTTTCAGCTCGGTTCCGACCGCAACTTCGACACAACCACTCGCACTGTCACGCTGAACGCGGACTTCGGCCTGACCGCAGAATTGGCCGGTGACGCGTTGCATCGCTTGGACTTTGTGTATTCGAACCAAGACGGCTTTTCGAATTCGTCCGTAACGCAGATCGCTACGGGTTTGCGGAATGCAGCTGGCATGGCGTTCCATCCGTTGACTGGCGACCTGTACTTAGAAGACAACGGCATTGACGGAGTGCAAAATCCTAACGAGCCGACTAGTGCGGACGAAATCAACGTCATTCCGTTGGGGACGGATAGCATCGTCGACTTTGGCTTTCCCCACAGCTACGTGGAATATCGAACGGGTAATCTGATTGGCAATGCGGACTTGGCGCCATTGGTTGCGTTCTTGCCTTTGCCGAATCCAGCGGACGGAGCGGAAGCGGAAGGCCCGAATGACATTAGCTTTGGCCCCGCGAATTTTCCGCTGCCGTTACACTCCGGGCTGTTTGTCGGCATGCACGGCAAATTCAGTCTGGGCGGCACGTCCAACGAAGAGAATCCGCTGGTGTTTGTTGATTTACGAGACAATTCCTATTCGCATGTGATTGCCAACACGGAACCGAACGTTGGGCATTTGGATGGCATTTTGGCCACCGACAACGCGTTGTATTTGGCCGATATTTCGCCCAGTGGCGGGTTTAGTGCCGGCGCGAACCGTTCGGGAATTATTTATCGAATTGAAAGCTTGTATCCGTCCATCGATGAGATTTCTATTGCCATTCAACAAGGGAGTTCCGACCCGCATTTCGATTTGGACCAAAACGGCGAAGTAAATCAAGCGGATCAAACCATGTTGATTCGTCAGATCCACGACACGCATTTGGGCGATGCAAACATGGATGGAATATTCAATTCGTCCGATTTAGTCCAGGTCTTTCAAGCGGGACTTTACGAAACAGATGCTCTTGCCACTTGGGCTCAGGGCGATTGGAACGGCGATCAACGCTTCGGATCGGGCGATTTGGTAGCTGCCTTTCAAGACGGAGCCTACACCGACGCCGCCATCCAAACCGTCCCCGAACCTGCAAGCGGCGGTCTGGCCAGCATCATTGTGTTGGCTGCGTTGGTGAGGCGTCGATGTTCACGACGAAGATAACGGCATCTTAGTCAGAGGAAATTTCAAGTGACGGTGAAACACCGAATTTGCGTTGTCGTAGGTGATATTACTCGACTGGATGTCGACGCCATTGTGAACGCGGCCAACAATTCGCTGTTGGGTGGTGGCGGCGTGGATGGCGCGATCCACCGCGCGGCGGGGCCAGAACTGTTAGCGGCATGTCGCGACTTGAAGGGTTGCGAAACCGGCGACGCCAAGATCACTCGAGCCTACCAACTGCCGGCTGGGCATGTCATCCACACGGTCGGCCCCGTTTGGCACGGCGGAAATGCGGACGAACCAGAACTCTTGCGATCTTGTTATGGCAGATCGCTGGAAATTGCCAAAGAATACGAATTACGTTCGATTGCCTTTCCGTGTATCTCGACCGGAATTTACGGCTATCCTAAACAACAGGCTTGTGACGTGGCGGTGTCGACGGTTATCGAATGGCTGGCCCAAAATGCGTTACCCGAAGCGGTTACGTTTTGCTGTTTTAGCGAAGATGACGGGCAGCTCTATCGAGCACGTTTGGGATAATTCGATTCTTGCTTCCGACGGCAATGCAGCGAAAAAAACATGGTCGCGATCATCATGACGCTCATGCCGTTCGGTTCTGGAACGTTTCGCAAGGCGGACAGACCGCTGTTGGCAATCAATTGATGTCCAACGGCCGTCGGATGAATGTTATCCCAAAATAGATAACTGTCGGGGTTCGCCACCACTTGCGTGGCACCGTTTTCGCAATCGGGACAGGCGGGCGCAAACGGGTTTGTGATTCCAGAGGCCTGGGGATTGGTGAGAACGCCGAACACCAGACTGCGAAAATCGAGTTCGACAATGTTGATGTTCAAGTCCGAGGCCAATTGCGTCCATTGTGCCGTAAGCGCAGCGTTCAGACCGGTCGGTTCGAACAGATTGGGAATCAGGAACGTCTGCCCACCCAGACCGGCCAGTTCCGAAACGTGTGTCTGTAGGTTCTGCAGAATGGTGTCCGACGGAATCTCGGCGCCAATGTCATTGTGCCCTGCCCATAAGACTACCAAATCAGTGGATGTGATTTGTTTGCCACTGGTTACGAACATGTCAATTTGCGTTCCGATGTTGGGAATCTGCGCGTCAATGGTTGAATGACCGTCGCCTGTTTGAGCACCGCCGAAGGCAAAATTATTGCCGCCCCGCAGACTGGGTGTTGACGCGTTCAGTCCCAGGCTGGTTGCCAACCGTTCAACCCAAACAGGACCATTGCTGAAGCGTCCTTCATAGTACGGTGGACTGGGCGGAATCTGTTGTTCCGAACCGACGTAAACATTCCCGACATCCGACAGGCTGTCACCAAACACAAAGATGTCCGAAAACGTCTGAGCCATTGCCAGTGGCGAACAAACAGTCAACAGGACAAAAGCACAGGAGATGATTCGCATCAGAAGATAGATCCATTTGGAAATCGATTTCATTGACAACCAAACATCATAACACAACCGACAAGGACTGTCCGGGATTAAGCCGAACCAGGAAATCGGCTAGAATCGAGATTCTTCTGCAGGTGACATCTATGTCTATGTCTTCAGCATTCCAGCATCAGAACAAGTGAAACGAATTGTGACCGAATCACCACCAGTCGAATGGGATTCGCTTTTGGCGGCCCATCAGATTACCAATGACGAACTAGGACTGGTGATTGTGGATCATGGTTCCAGACGAGAGCAAAGCAATTTGCTGTTACATGATGTGGTGAGTCTGTTTCGACAGATGACGGGCCGCCAGAACGTTCAAGCAGCTCACATGGAACTGGCAGCGCCCAGTATCACCGATGCGTTTCAAGCGTGTGTGGCCGACGGTGCCAAATTGGTGGTAGTTCATCCCTATTTTCTATCGCCGGGACGGCATTGGGCCAGCGATATACCTCGGCTAGCTGCGGAAGCCGCGTCGGCTTGCGGCAACGTGCGTTATTTGGTGACCGCTCCGCTGGGCCTGCACCCCTTGATGGCTCAAATCATGCAAGACCGAATTGAACACTGTTTGGCGCATGCGGCCGGACAGGTTGACGCTTGTGATGTGTGTGCTGGAACGGACCAGTGCCGCATTCGCTAATCTCGTTTGCGCCAAGGGGACTTTGCACCGAAGCGGTTCGCCACTATGATGCCGCCAGAAAACGTAAGTGGAAACGCCACTTGATCTTGTGACGTTGGGAAGCAAGCATGTTAAGTACAGCCGGATGGCGGCAGCACTACCCGTTTGAATCGCATTGGCATGACCTGAATGGTCAGCGATATCATTACATTCAAGCCGGTCAAGGTGCTCCTGTTCTGTTTGTACACGGGAACCCTACGTGGTCCTTTTATTGGCGCAATCTAGTCCAGGGCGTGGCTGATTCGCATCAAGCGATGGCCGTTGATCATATTGGCTGCGGGCTGAGTGACAAGCCGGCAGCAAAATCTTATTCGCTGCAGCAGCACATTGACAATTTGCTGTCCTTCATCGACGCTCGGCGGCTTAACAACATCACCGTGGTGGGGCACGACTGGGGCGGAGCGATCGCGTTGGGGGCTGCAGTCGAACGGCCCGAACCGTTTGCGCGTTGTGTCTTGTTTAATACCGCCGCGTTTCCTCCTCCGTTCTTCCCTTGGCGGATTCGAATTTGCCGCACTCCGGTGCTAGGCCGACTGGCTATGCAAGGCGGCAACGTTTTCGCGAAAGCCGCTTTACACATGGCCTTGGCGAACGGGAATTCCATGTCTGCATCGGAAAAGCAAGGCATGATTGCTCCGTATGATTCTTGGCAAAATCGCTTAGGCATTTACAACTTTGTGCAAGACATTCCCGCCACCCCGGCGCACGCTACCTGGCAAACGCTGGAGAGTATTGAAAGTGGTCTAACGTTGTTGGCGAATAAGCCCATGCTGATGATGTGGGGCATGCGAGATTGGTGTTTTCGCCCCGAATGTCTGGAGCGTTTGGTGACGCATTTTCCGCAGGCGGAAGTTCATCGTTTCGCAGACGCGGGGCACTGGGTGGTAGAAGAAAAGCGAACGGAAATCTTAGAGATTCTCAAAGCGTTTCTGGCAAAGTAGTGGTGTTTTGGTTCGGTTGAAATTGTGGACCTGAAGAACTTTACCGTGGGACAGCTGGCCAACTTGGCGTGCACCTTGGAAGTGATGGCGCCCAAGCCGGGGAACGTGCATCGAGCGGCTGATTTTGAAGACTGTTCGGCCACCGACTTTCTGGCCAGCGGGATTGCGCTGGGACCAGTGCTAGACCGGTCTGATCAACAGCCGCTGGGCCGGACCATTTACGATGCCGTTGTCGCCACCAAGGTTGTCACTTCGCACAATACAAACCTGGGAATTGTCTTGCTGTTTGCACCGCTGGCCAAAGCCGCACACGCTTGGCGAAAGGACCGTCGCCTGCCTCTTTCCAAACACTTGCTGGACGTCCTGCAGAGCCTGTCGCCGAACGATGCCTCGCTGGTCTATGACGCGATTCGGTTGGCCAGTCCAGGCGGAATTTCCCCTGCGGATCAACCTGTGGCCAGCCTGGACATCAAGGATTCGCCACCGAATAATCTGTTAGACGCCATGCAAGTGGCAAGCGAATGGGATTGGATTGCGTCTGAATACGTTACCGGTTTTGAAATTGTTTTTTCCAAGGTGGCGGCTTGGCTTCTGCAAGCGGAAGGACCGTGGCCAGAACGTATTGTGGCAGCCCACGTGCGTCTGATGAGCGAATACCCGGATTCGCTGATTCGAAGAAAATGCGGTCAGCAGGTTGCAGAGGAATCGGCGGTTCGAGCTGCTCGAACTCTGGCTGCAGGGCCACCCGGAAGTCGCGAATATCACGACGCACTGGCCGACCTGGATTTTTGGCTGCGTTCTGATGGCAATCGGCGTAATCCCGGCACAACGGCTGATTTGATTGCCGCAGGTGTCTTTATCGGCTTGTTGCAAGGAATTGTTACGCCGCCGTTCTGACGGCAGAAAATGGTAATGGGACATGAAAGAGACTTATCGAGTTCGAGTGACCAAGGATTACTTGGTCTTTAGTGCTGGCCATTTCATTACGTTCAATGGCGATACGTGTGAACGACTGCACGGGCACAACTATGCCGTGGAAGCGGAAGTCACCGGACCGCTGGATGAAAACCACTACGTGATTGATTTCATTGCGTTGCGAGATTCCCTGAAGCAGATTGTGGATCAACTGGACCATCACATGCTGCTGCCCACCGTGCATCCGTTGATTCACGTTCGAACGGAAGACAAGGAAGTGCACGTTCAGTTTGAAGATCGCCGCTGGGTCTTTCCGGAATGCGACTGCGTTCTCTTGCCCGTCGCCAATACCACCACGGAACTGTTGGCCAAATACATTGGACAAAAGCTTTTGGACGATCTGAAAGACCGAATTTCCATCGAATCGATCCAACAGCTCAGAATTTCCGTGGACGAAAACAACGGCCAATGGGGCGACTGGATTGCGGAATGGGATGCTTCCGAATCATAACGTCATGGCAGATACGTTCCGTAACAGGAAGGATTTTCACAGGATGAGCAGCTTGGTTCGACCACTCTTTTCCGGCCCCATCGATATTGTGGGCGATTTGCATGGAGACGTGGAAGCGTTAGAACGTTTGCTTTCGCACTTGCATTATGATGCACAAGGCATTCACCCTCACGGCCGGCGTTTGGTGTTTGTGGGCGACTTGGTGGATCGAGGTCCGGATAGTGTGAGCCTGGTGCGGCGAATCCGATCGTTTGTGGAGCAAGGTGTCGCGCAATGCGTCTTAGGCAATCACGAATTGAACTTAATGCTAGGCAAACGCAAAGCCAACAACGGCTGGTTCTTTGGTCACAAGGACGGCGGCTTGGTGGTGGTTAAAGACAAGGCGGTGCGAGACGAGCTGTTGGCGTTCTTTCAATCCCTGCCGTTAGCTTTGGTCCGCGAAGATGCTCGAATAGTTCACGCTTGTTGGCAGCCAGATATGATTGACATGGCCACCACGGCCAATGATACCATCGAATTTTACGAATTTCACGCCTTTGGAACTCGGTTGGGTCTGGCGCAACGAGCGGACTTGAAGCCGTGGCAACGAGAAATGCGTTTGCAGAATTTGAACCCCGTCAAAGTCTTGACGTCAGGTTTGGAAGTGCAAGCGAAATCGTCGGTCGAAATTGACGGCAAGAAGCGTTTACTGGAACGCTATCCTTGGTGGCAAGATTATGAAGATGCCGAATTTTGTTTCTTCGGACATTACAGTTTGCCGTTCCGAATTCCGCGTGATGCCAGTCGAGCGATCTGTGTCGACTACGGGCTCAGCAAGCGTTGGGTCGGCAGCAAGAAACAATTCCCGCATGACGAATATCGCCTAGGCGCGTATCGCTATCCGGAACATTTTGTGGTCTTTGACAATGGTCAATTGGTAGAGCAACACGTTCATGCAACCTGAACAACAGACGGTCGCACCCGGCCCCACGCCACACCAAGTTCGCACCGCGGACGGTCAAATCGTTTCGCCGCCGGCCGATTGGCTGCTATTACCGCCCGGCGATCCCGGTTTGACTCGGCGAGTGAAATTGCATGGTCAATTTTGGTTGGTCCAAGAAAAGAAAGGGCGACGCACGTTTTCCAAGGGCATTTGGGCTCCGGCGATTGTCATCCAACAAGAACGCGAAAAGCTGGCCGCCGAACGCTCGACCGAAACGTACCAACGCCAGCAAGCTAATGCCGCTAAACGGCGATCGGAAACGCAGGCTGCGTACGTAGACGAATTTGCCGACGCTGTGAAACGCTTCCTCAACTTTCATCCGGCCCATGCCCAGATTGCCGAACAACTAACGTCTGCGGTTACGGCCCATGCCACTCCGGTTGGCAGCGGCACGGTCGCTCGTACCAAACGGATTCCGGTCGAACGTCGCGCTGAAGCTGCTGTGATTGCGTGGATGCGACATCAGACCACGGCCTATGATTCGCTAGTGATTCCTAAAGTGAAAGGTAAACGGCGCGAAGTACGTCGCATACTGGCCGCGCGTTCGCATGAATTGCTGGAACGCTATCGATCGGGCGCATCCCTGCCAGCCAATTGCCCCCTAAAGAACGCTCTGCCATAACGCCACGTCGCGAAATGATTCCGCCAGTAGTACAATGTTTTCTGTACTCCGCCGTGATGAACACAAAAACAATTCCGTACTCATCACGCTCCGCCGTGATGAACGCAATAACAAAAACTCGTTAACTCGTCCATCACACGAACCGTAGATTAGAATCATCAGAATCGGTAGTGGATGAGTTAATAACCAATCCCGCCGTTTTCGTCCACTAAGATCAGCGTCCAATAAGATTACGTCCGACGAACCTTCATCACGAAACCCCATTGCAAGGTGATAATTGATGCAGCGCAAACA
>JAGQOZ010000284.1 GCA_020426955.1 Planctomycetales bacterium | reverse complement strand
AGGGCCTCTGGCAGCGATTCAAACGTCAACGGTTCTTTGGTTCGCTTACGAGGATTCGTTTCAACAGCAGGCAGAACCAACGTTCGTCCATACTCCGCCAATGGCCGATGCTTGGCGACGAACAACAGCCGCCCGATTTCATCTTCGGTCAACGCCCGACGTTGCCGGCGTTTGGCGCTTCGTTCGTCGGCCTTAGATACCTTGGCAACCGGATTCGCAACTTGACGGTTTGTATCGACACACCAATTGCAGAATCCTTGAACCGCTTGCAAGTAGCTGTTACGAGTTCGAGGGGATTTGCCGGCTTTGGCTTCGGTGGATAACCAACGCTCGATTCGGTCGTGGGTAATGTCGCTCAGCCGCTTGATGTCACATTCACGAACCAAACGGTCCAAGCGAATACGAATGCCGTCAACGTGGCTTTGGCTGGTTCCCTTGGCTCGATGATAGTCAAGGTACGATGCGAAATGAGTCTCGAACGTTTCGTGCTGTCGCTCGGACATTCGGTCTTGGTCGTTTGTAATAATTCCACTTCGAACCAATTCAGCTCGTTGGACTAGGTCATTCAAGACAGCTTGCGCCGCTTGTTTGTCTCGGCAACCGGTGGCGAATTCCACAATGATGCCGTTGCCGTCGCGGTACTTGGCGGTCCAGGTTTTGGCTTCGACGATAATCCGGTCTGAACCATCTTGGCCGGTCGTGACTTCGGCTTTGCGATTCTTGCCGCGATGCTTCCAGGTCGCAACTCGCTTTCCGCCCTTGGATTCGATCGTCGCACTTTGCGGTACCGGCTTGGTGTAGGTCTTTTTGAAAATGCTTGCCATTGATGCGACTTGGCCTTTCGCTGCCAAAAGGAAAAAAGAAATCGAGCGGTCACTTGGCCCAGAAAGTGTTCCGAAGTCAATCTAACGCGATTCGTTTGGATGATAATTTAATTTCCCGAATCGAGCCAATAGTCCTGCGAGTTAGTCTCTGCCTTCGGTTGACTTCTGACGCAACGCCAATAGAAGTCTGTCCAATGACTAGTTCGGGAACTGTTTGTGCACGAGGTTTTAGGAATGGGGTGGTCGCCATTCCAAAGGGCTTCCAAATGTAAATCCATATTCCGAAAATGAAAAGACGCGATCGCGAGTTCCACGAGTAATGGAAAATGAGTAGCGATTAACTGGAATTCAAACGACAGAAACTCACTATGCGAGATTCATCTTGTCACGACAAGCATTACCTTGAAGCGAACGTGGAACGGTCACAATGACAAGGACCTTCATCTGACGTCGAACTCGCTTGATAGTTTGTTAACGGCAAAAATTTTGTTCACCGGGGTTGACGTAGTCGAATCGATCGTTAGATTCATAGCAACGTTGGCCGCATGTCTTTCGCGGCCGTTGAAATCATCAAAAGGACTGAGAGTCCATACTAAGGGACAAGAATAGCCCGCAACGCGATTCGTTGTGGTGCTGTGATTCTACGCTTGCCCTTTATCGCCCTAGTGGCCTTTGTAACGGCTTCGATTGCTTTGGATATCATCCATTCGGTGGAAGTCCGCACCCGTGGCCAAGTTTGGGGCATTGATTCGCGGGCCCAAGTGGTCCCGTTGCAGCAAACGCCCGACGGCTACTCGTTCCCGGGCCCCGCCGGCAACTACACCGCGTTGGTGATTGAAGACGGCCAGCGAATCACCCGGCCGATCACCTTGGGCGGCGACGGCCCACCGGTTCCACCAGGACCTGGTCCCGCCCCAACACCCGGTCCTCTGGACATGGGTGACGTTGCCGCCGACGCGTTGGAAACGGTCCCCGAATCGGCCGCTATTTCTGCGATGCTTGGCCCGTGGTGCCACGCCATTCATGCCTTTGCTAGGCCGCCTCCAGCAATTCATCCGATTGTCTAAGTCGCGTTCGACCTATTGCCCGACGTTGTTGGTCATGTCTAACGCTTTGACCGCTCAACTGCCTATCGCTCGGGGCGATATCACCTGTCTTGAGGCTGAATTGCAGCTTTGTAGCACCAAAAAAATGTGTCCTATCTAAGGAGATCGTAAATGACAAAGCATCAAGAGGCTAAACCTATTCCAGGCAAACCGGAACCACAATTGGCTGACGACGAGACAATTGCGCGAATGCTAGGCGTTTGTCGAAAAACAGTTTCTCGAATGGCGGACAGTGGAAGAATGCCCTCGCCAGTGAGACTCGGCAGAGCAAAGCGTTGGCGCATAAACGAGGTTCAGAGCTGGATATCCGACGGCTGTCCAAATGTTCGACGAGCCCATCGTGGACGTAGTAAGTGAACGAATCAGAAATCTGTCGACGACACCCAGTATATCAACAACGTCGTAAACAGAATCACGAAAGCAATGACTACGGGCACCATGCGAATCCTTGCGACGCAACGGGTCGAAATCGCTTGTACGCCGTAGAACGCCCCCTCAACTCACGACAAGAAAGAAACAAATATGCCCAACTACACTCCGCACCGTTACCAGCAGGAAGCGGTCGACTATCTGCTGGATAGAATCATTTGTATAGGTCACAAAGGTGGTGGCATCTTCGCCGACCCTGGCCTGGGAAAAACGCTTATGACGTTGATGTTCCTTTGGGAACTCCAGGCAATGATGCGAATGCGAGTCTTGATCGTTTGTCCGTTGCGTTGTTGCTATTCGGTTTGGCCGGCCGAAGTAAAAAAATTCGGCTTCCCCTATTCCGTTGGTATTTGCCACGGGACGAAGCAACAACGCTTGAAGGTTTTGCGCGGTGGGCACGACATCACCGTGATCAATCCGGAAGGCCTTCGCTGGCTGGCAAACGAACGCCATGGATTCAACGTCTTGATTGTGGACGAAAGTACACTATTCAAGAATTGGTCGGCCAAGCGAACTCGAGCTTTGCGACAGATGCTCAAGCAATTCGAAGTTCGGCTGATTCTGACGGGGACGCCAACACCAAGGAGTTTAAACGATATCTTCGCGCAACACTTCTTCATTGACGATGGCGAGGCCCTTGGAACTTCCATCACTGCGTTTCGAACGCGATTCTGTCAAATGGGCGGACATCGTGGCCAAAAATTCGAGTTCAACGGCGCCAAAGCCGACGAACTAAACCGACTTATCAAGGATTCCGTGGTTCGCTTGGATATGCATGACCACCTCGATCTTCCACCCATCGTTTACAACAATATTTGGGTTCAACTTCCGCCGGCCGTGCGTCGCGCTTATGAAGTCTTGGAAAAGGAGTTCTTTTTCGAGTTGAAATCCCAAACCGTCGACACCACGTCGATTGGACAAAGATACTCGATGTTGAAATGCATTGCGAACGGGGGCGTTTATACCCGTGACGAATTCAATAAACGCGTTTCAACGCACGTCCACGACGCCAAGTTGGAAGCGTTGCAAGATCTGAAAAACGAACTTCACGACAAGCCGATGTTGGTCCCATATCAATTCCAGCATGACCGCGAAATCATCCTCAAGCATCACCCGAACGCCGAAGTGGTCGGCGGCGGTGTCAGAGCCAAAGACGCGCCGGCCATCTTTGATCGCTGGAATCGGGGCGAAATCGAAACGCTACTTTTGCAACCCAAGTCCGTTAGCCACGGAGTCAACTTGCAAGCCGGAGGCAACCACATTGCTTGGTTCGGCTTAACCGACGAATTGGAACTATACCAGCAATTGAACGCCCGGCTTTATCGCCAAGGCGTCCAAGGGACCGTGGTTGTCAACCGCATCTTGGCCGAAGGGACCGTGGACGAAGCAATCCTTGAACGCACCGAAGAAAAGGGACGCGTTCAAAAGAGCTTGTTGGATTCGTTGCGGGATTACTCAAAGAAGCAAATGAGGAACAGGCCAGCATGCACGGCTTCGCAGGTGTTGAGCAAGACCGCGAACAATTGAACTGATTGCTATCGGTCCGCCGGTAGAAATCTGAACGGAAGGGGCCGATGCCTACATCTCGCGGCCCTTGTCCGACCGGCTAAGTCCCCACTCAGCACTGGCGCCGCCGATCCGTTTGACAACTCGATACAGGAGATTTTTGGAGGTATCTGAAAACATGTTTTTTCCGAATGTTGTGTCATTTCGACCAAGTGGTATTCCTCCTCCATAGCGACGCTAGTAGCGAATTCAACGAATCGATGCCAAGACTGGTTTGAAAACGAAATGAGAATCAAAAATCAGAAAGATGAAAATGAGCAGTTTGACAGATAACGAACGAATCCTCCGTAGCAGTGAACCGCATTTGAGATATCTGGCTTGGCGCATATATCAGCATTCGTACTCGACGAGCAATGGTGAAGTATGCATATACAGATATACAGTTAAGGGTCTATACACTCAAGTCATGGACGAACTGTTTGGCCCAACGCAAAAGGCAACGTTGACCGGACTGATCCGCGACTTAAACGCCGTGATGGAGCGAACATTCATGACAGTAAACCGAGAAGAACCATGCTACGAGCCTTCATACATTTTACACTTTAATCCCAAACGCTATTCATGGCCGGGAGATCTGGGAATGGTGGAAGGCCCTCGTGGGTATTGGAATAATCTGGTGACGAATGATTTCGCCACGCTAGGCGAAATCGCCAAATTGATTCGCAGAGTCGGTGAGGACAGATTCGACCGTGTTTTACAACTGGTGAAGCACCGAGCATTGTCCGACTAGGACGCAACTTGACGCGATTGCATGGTCGAGAATCAATCGGCCATGCAATCGCGATCTCTCTCCGCTTTTTCGTTCCGGCTGCGTCACATTCACATTTTCTTCCCATCATACGAGATCTAAAAAATGCCCGAAACATCGAATCGAAAAGACGTCAGAGAAACCATTGAAGTAATTGCACGCGGTAGACCGTTTGAAATCCGAACACTGAACCCGAGTCTTTCCGGCCTTTTCGACGACATTCAGAGCGCACTTGATGCCGTAGATTGGGTCATTGAGAAAAAGCGACCAGACGGCATTTTCATTGGGCTTAACGAAATAGACTGCAGCCAGGAAAACCTAGATGGCGTAGTGCCAAAAATCACCAACCAACTCAGTTCCGGGCGGAGTGTGTCTGCCCAGCAAATAGGGCGTCGAAGATTTCTGCTGGTTGATATCGATCCAGTACGGAAGAGTGGTACAAGAGCAACGGACGCCCAACACGAAGCTTCATGGAATAAGGCAAAGAAAATTGAGGCGTGGCTTAGCGACCATGGTTTTCCGCGTCCAGCCTTGAAAGGTGACAGTGGTAACGGGGCTCATTTGCTTTATGCCATTGACCTACCAGTAGACTCCGATCTTGTCAGCCGAGTATTGCGAGCACTCCACGAACAGTTCAACGACCCCGACGAAGAAATTCCAGTCACGGTAGACCTTGCGAATTCTGACCCGGCAAGAGTTGTCCGGCTATACGGTACGCCGAATCGGAAAGGGGTTGATAAGCATGATCCGAGGCCGACGCCGACTTTCGTCTTGGAAAAAGGGGCAGGCCAAGCGGTGTCCGAAGTGTGCCTTGAGGTAGTGGCAACTGATGCTGAAGAAGACAACACAGTTCGTTGGTCGGCAGGCTATTCGTCGGGTGAAGGGATCGATCTCGAAGCCACTTTGACTGCGTCTGAAATCGATTTCAGGATTCGAAAAACGCCGGATGGCAAGCGGTTTCTGGTGATCGGCGAATGCCCGCTATGCCTAGCGGGAAATTTAGACCCTCATGATCGAAACCCAAATTGGAGTGACGTCGTCTTCTTCGAACACAAAGATGGTGGAGTCGGATTTCGTTGTCAGCATAACCGATGCATTGAATACTCGCAGTCACATCCCGGTAACATCCATTCGTCTAGTCGGCCGGTCGGCCACGCACAATGGATTGCATTAAAGGAATGGCTGAACCTTCGCTACAAAGAAGTCGACGCCACCAGGTTGTTTGCTGATTACATGGAAACTGGCGAACCAAGTGTTGAGACCCGTGAAGAACTGTCGTTCGAAGAATTTGCCGCTATCGATCCGGTCAAGCTCTTCGACAAGTACATTGATTGGCCCATAAGTCATTTCGTCCGTTCTAACGAAGGCCTGTTTTTCCCAGGTGGTCTTGTTGACGAAGTGATCGAATTTATTCTCGGGGCCATGAACCATGAGCAGATCGAGTATGCTGCGGCGGTCGCTTATTCTGTCCTTGCGGCCGCTTGTCGGGGAAGAATCACAACCGGGGTAGACGCTGCTCCGGGCGGTTTTTTCTTGCTGCTCGGTGGCGCGTCAACCGGAAAGTCACATGCCCCGAAGATTGGACGCACACTGCTGGAAAAGGCGATTGGGTCTCACCTTGTTATCGACGCGATAACGGGGGCCTCTGCGATTTCTCGGCACTCAATCGACAACCCATATAACCTACTTGTGCTCGACGAATTTCACCTCATGCTGGCGAAAGCGAAAGACCCGAGATCGATTGAATTCAACATCATGCAGGCTCTGCTGAGATGTTACAACGCGGCGCCGTATCGCGCAGTATTTGCCAACGCCCGTGACAACATTGAAATTGCAGATAGTCGACTCGACGTGATTGCCTGCGCGATTTCGGAACCCTACTTCAAAGCTCTCGATAAGAATATCGCTCAAGGAGGATTTATTTCACGCCTACTGGTATTTGAAGCGACACCGAACGCAGCATATTATCCCGACCGCGTACTGGAGCAATTGCCTGTCGACGGCAAACTGCTCGACGAGATTCGATGGCTTTACGATGTGTACGCAGCCGAGCCTAAGCATTTATCGTTGTCGAACGACGCTAGGGAGCTCTACATTCGTACGGAAAAGGAAGAGTACCAGAAGCGCATTAGGAAACGGACTGAACAGGGTGATGATTTGGCAATGGGAGATCGAGCAGGCCAAAAGGCGATTCGTCTTGCTTGTGTTTCTGCGGTCAGTCATCGCAGTGACACTATTAGCGTTTCCGATATGCAATGGGCCTTTGATCTTGTTCGGTATCTGGAATTACGGCACGAAGGAAAACTCGCACACATTGGACAATCGGAACCCCAAGCGATTGGTATCAAAATCCTCCGAGTCTTAAGTGCAGCGAAAAAGGGGACGCTATGCGGGTCGGATTTGTGCCGAAAGGTCCAGTCTGAACACCGACATCGGGCGTTGAGGGAGCTCATCGATTGCGAATATGTCTTGCAATGGTATGAAAGTTCAAAGGGAAGTCGCGGACGTCAAAAACACCTTTACCGCATTACGGCCGGCGGACGAAAAGTCCTGGCTGAACTTGGTGTCGCGTCCCAGAAAGCCTAAGGGCAAGGTTGGCTCAGAATTCCAACGGCCCTCGTTTTCGGCCGTGCCTGAATTGGGACGCCGGCAGCGAGGGCTGGCGACCTATTTTGTTGGACCGGTTTCGACTGGCTTCCGAAACGCAAGCCGTCCGAAGGTAAATCCAGGTTGCCCACGTTGAATTAAATGTTGAAAATTAAAATGAAGAAACAAGTCTGACCAATTTCATTCATATTACCCGCCAATAAATGCACGTTGGATTTTGAATCGAAAGACAGCGAGACGCACTTGGATTACCGTAGTTTTCTAATTAATTCAATAATATATTTAATTCACTAAGCGAAGGCCTCCTCGGTCCCGTCCATCCCTGGGTCTTCGGCAATTCATTGATAACCCCTGAAGTATTGAATTTATTGGCGGTTCTCGATCTAGCATTCGTCTCTTTTTTTGACTCGCTTCGGGCAAGCAAGACTACATCGATTTTCCGCCGTTCCACTTGGGGGGAGGCCTTGGCGATCAACGCTAGGAAGGACCCAAACGGCCC
>JAGQOZ010000283.1 GCA_020426955.1 Planctomycetales bacterium | reverse complement strand
CATCCGCTTGGCCCACGACTTGTCCGGCAATAGTTCCGGCCGCATCCTTGCCGTCCCACCAACCATTAGGCTGCACTTCCACAATCGAATATTCGCCCAGTTCCACTTCGGTAAACTGGTAGAATCCGTCGGCATTGGTGGTCGCAGTTTGTACCACGGTGCCAGCGACGTCAATCAACTGCAGCTGGACGTTGGCAATGTATTCTGATTCGCCGTGTCGCGAACCATCGTCGTTGCGGTCATGGTAGACGTAGCCGGAAATGGTGGCGGGCAGATGTTCGCAGAAATCATAATCAATGGCATGCTGGCCCGAACCAAGCGTAATGTTTTCGATCAAGCCCGAATTAATCACGTCTCCTACGAAGGTTCCATCCACGCTGCCTCGTTGCGCACCACCATCAATCAAACCGGGCGGAGTAAATTCCACGACGGAATAGGTCCCCGGCGGCAGATCCATGAATTTGTAGCGACCATCTTGACCAGTGACGGTTTCCGCAATCAGTTGCCCCGTTTCGTCCAACAGCTGGACGGTGGCACCCACCACAACTTCGTGTTCTACATCTTCGCTAAAGCAATCGCCGTCCGGCGTGGACAGAACGACAATGCCAGTGATGGACACCGGTTCCATTTCACAGAAGTCGTAATTGATGCCATCTTGGCCCGAACCCAAGACGACGCTTTCAATACGATTCGGACCGTCGACCGTTCCGCCCAGCGAACCGGCTTGCGCGCCGCCTTCCAGCAGATGCGCCGGAGTCGTTTCCACTACCGAATAGGTTCCCGGTTCGATCCCGACGAATTCATATTCGCCCAGTTGGTTCGTTTCAGTCGTGGCGACAATGGTGCCAAATTGATCCAGTAATTGAATCAGCACACCAGCGACGGGTTCGTGGTAGACATCTTCACTGAAGCAATCATTGTCAGCCGTGGCCAAATGCACGTGACCTCGCAAGGAAGCCGGCAGGTATTCGCCAAAATTGTATTGGATGCCTTGGCTGCCACCGGCCAAGAAGATTTCATCAATCGTGTCCGGTTCTTTGGCTGTTCCTTGCGGTTGGCCATCGACCGTACCCGGCGTATCGATGCCATCCAGCCAACCTTCAGGCTGCAGTTCCACAATGCGGTACAAACCCGGCTTCAAGTTTTTGACGCTGTAACTGCCATCCGAATTGGTTGTGGCCGTGACCGTTTCTTGCGGCTCCACCGAATTGATAGGAATGATTTGCAAGATTGTCTCGCCAATCCCCTCTTCGCCTGCGTCCATCTGTCCATCGCGATCGCGGTCATGATAGACGTAGCCACTGATTTCAGCCGGAATGATGCTCTGTTCAAGTGAACCGACGGCCGCCGCCGAACGGTCTCGCTGACCCAGAAAATCATCTTTGGGCAAATCCAGCGGTGTGGGAGCGAGCAATGTGTCATACCAGTTTTCGAATTCCGCCTGAATCAGAGCGTCTTCGTAATGCGGCGCCGAAAAGGTGGCGAACAGCTGCGAACCATCAAACTCGGCGCCCGAAGTCAACGGATCGAATCCGTGGTTGATGATGTCGATGTCAGTTTCATTCCGATCGAATTCTTCCACTTCGTCTACGTCAATGGTGAAGACAAATTTTTCGCCCGGATCGAATCCCGAAAAGCCAATCAACAAATCGGTCGTGCCATCGATCACAGTAACCGAAGTAATCGCGATGCCGTAATCCGGCATGCTCGAATCCGTCTGCACTTGAAACGGGAACGATTCGTCCGCGCCTAAATTGATCCCGTCCGGATGTTGTGTTTGCGTAGTTTGAGGTACGTCGTAAAAAACGTCTCCCATGTTGAAGCCCGGTTGATTCTGGTCGCCACTAATCCGTACTTGCATCAGTTGCGTACCTGGGGCTCCGCCTTCAAACGTGACTTCAAAGCGGTCTCCGTGCGCATCGGAGCCTAGATCCTCTTCGATATAAACAGCACCAACGTAAAGAGGATCTGCGGTTAACAGTTGCCGAGGCTCCATCGGTTCGATGGCGCGTAGGCGATTGGCGTGGTGTCCCTTCGAGTCACGCGTATGCTCGGACGAATCCGTGCGACGTCGAGTGATGCGGATGAGGTTTGCCACCTTGAAGCTCTCCAGTTGTTTCTTTGTCTTCTTCTTTTCGACTCGAAAATGGGCCAACTATTCTCGCGTTGCAGACACTGCCTTGGCAGCCATGATGTGAAACGTGGTTGATAGTTGCCACAGTCGAATGGACGTGTCATACGACGCCGATGCCAGTAGGTTGCGGTGAAACGCCAACGCCACCACACTGCCTTGATGTCCGGTTAGTTCGCCGAGTTGTTTTCCGTCTGACATGCGCCAAATCCGAATCACGTTATCCGAACCGCCCGTCGCCACATGATTCGGTGCAAAGGCCACCATCGACAAGATTTTGGCGCGGCCCGTCTCAAAGGAACTGGCCTGTTCTGAACCGGCAACGTCCAAGATTCGTATCGTTCTGTCTTCACCAGCCGAATACACTGACTGACCGTCATAGCTAAACGCAATCGCTCGGATGCGACCTTTTTGCAAAGGCTTGGTAAACCGCGTTTCCAATTGTTGTGCGTCGTAAATTCGCAACCGTCCGTTGCGACCACCTGCTGCCAGCAAGCCATCATTAGGAGAAAAGAGGACGCAGCGAGTGTCCTTGCAGGGGCAGGCCAAATCCGATTCCAACTGCCACGATTCAGAATTGTAGATCCACAACCTGCCGCCAAAGCCGGCCACCGCTAACTTGGATTCCAAATGACTAAAGCTCAGCGTGGAAACCGGAGCAGAAATGTCTGCCAGGCGTTTCAAAAGCCTCCCGGTTCTGGCGTCCCAAATGCAAACCTGGGCATCTCGTCCACCGCTGGCCAACACCTTACCATCCGGTGAAAACGCTACCGCATCTACCCAGTCTTGATGACCTTGTAACGTCAATTCCACTCGCTGGTCCGCCAAAGACCAGATGCGAACCAAATGATCATCGCCACCTGTTGCCAACCGATTGGCTTCCGCATTGAGTGACAGTGACGTCACCACCGGCGCAGGACCTGATGACGCCGGCAATTTTCCCAGCGAAGTGAAGATCGCGGAATCGTTCGCCCAAGCGGCACCGCTGGATAGCAACATGCATCCCAGCGCGTGAAACTCCCTTCGATTCAGCTGCATCATTTCCATCCTTGTAGTGAAGTACTGCGCAAATTCCGTTCGCGCACACGTGGGTCGCTAGCTTGCTAGGCTGGCAGATACCTGTTCTCTGGCGATAATCGTCCATCTGTTTGTATCGGTCGCCGAGTCGGCGGAACGCAAATCGGAACGATGAATAATCACAGTCCGTCTGTTTTCGCCTTAGGACACGTCTAGAAATCGTCACGTTAGCGAACCTGTCCCCCATCGTGCAGTGTCCGTCTCGACGCAACCATGGACAGGCACTTCGTCCGATTGCAGAACTGGAACCATTGTGGTCGAAACCGGAAACCCGTAAACTGCGTCGCAATTACCTGTGCTGCCAATGAAGCTCAGTGCCGAATTGCATCGTACCGCTGGCATTCGCCTTGCTGGCAATCCGTTCCTAGCCAAAAAACAAACGACTAGGTACGAACAGGGCGGAATTAAAGAGAACTAGGCACCAACAATCTAACATGTCTTGGTTTCTTTGCACTTTACTATCTGCGCTATTTTTGGGCCTCTACGACATCGCCAAAAAGATGGCTGTCAAAGATAACGCCGTGCGGCCTGTCTTGTTTTATTCGGTGCTAACTGGCGCCATCATCTGGTTGCCATTGCTGGTGGCGTCGCACTTTAAATGGTTGCCGGAGGAAATGCGCTGGCTGCAAGTGGACGCAACCGGCGGGATAGATCACTTGTTGCTGGCCATCAAGTCGGCCATTGTCGGCGCGTCCTGGGGTTTTGCGTATGCGGCGCTCAAGCATTTGCCGATTACCATTGCCAGCACCATTCGAGCGACCAGTCCGCTGTGGACCATTTTGATTGCGACCTTGTTTTTGGACGAACGACCATCGCTGTTGCAGTGGAGTGGAGTGGCGTTGATCTTAAGTTCGTTTTACGCGTTTTCGTTGGTGGGCAAACGAGAAGGAATTCACTTTCGGCGAAACAAATGGGTCGCTTGCATGATGGCCGCCACCATCTTGGCCGCGTGCAGCGCGCTGTACGACAAATACTTGTTGCAGCGAATGGACTATTCTCCCGCTACCGTCCAAGCGTGGTTTTCGGTTTACTTGGTGCTGGTTACGCTACCGTTTTACGTGCACTGGGTTCGCGCAGAGCGAAGAAAACGCACCGATCCGTTTCAATGGCGAAGCGTGATCCCGTGGATTGGCATCCTGTTGTTGATTACCGACTTCTTGTACTTCACTGCATTGGAACAACCAGACGCCATGATTTCGCTGGTGTCTCCGTTACGGCGAACATCGGTGCTGGTCACGTTCTTGTACGGAATTCGTATGCTGAAAGAAAAGAGCTACAAACCCAAAGCGGTTTGCTTGGCCGGAATGCTGGCCGGAGTTTTTTTGCTGAGCCTGGCGTGAATCACGCCGCCACGGATTTAGCATCGTTCCGGAATCAAGTAAGCCGCGTAACCGCAAGGTGAACAACTAGGGAACCGTCGGCTAGCGCCTTGACGCTCACTATACACGTGCGTGCCATTGGCTAATGGGAACCGTCGGCTAGCGACTGACGCTCACTTTACACGTCAGCGTCTTGACGCTCACTTCACTCGTACATGCCATTGGCTAATGCTTCAATGTGCGTCGTTAGCGTTCAACTTGTCATCAAACCAATCGGCCATTTTTTTGACTTCCACTGGAATGGTCAGCCACGGATGACCGCCACCCGGTTTGACGATCAACTGCACGTCCACCTGCTTGGCTTCCAACGCCTGCTTGAACGTTTCCGACTGTTGCAGTGGCACCACCGAATCCGCATCGCCATGAATCAACAAGAAGGGCGGCAGGTCTTCGGTAACTTGCCGAGCGGGTGAGATGGCAGTCAAACCTGCCGTGATGTCAGCTTCGCTCAGTCCGTTCACACCTGCAGGGAAAGCTAAACGAGCGACTAGTTTTCCCACACTGCCATCCGACGTTGGATCGATTTGCTGCTCGCCATACTGCAAAAAATCAGTCGGCGGAAAAAAGACGCCCACCGCCGCGACGGACTCCTTTTTGCGAACCGCTGTCAGCGAAGCCAAATGTCCACCCGCCGATGCGCCGACCAAGCCAATTCGATCGGCATCAATTTGATAATCTGCGGCGTGGTCCTTGACCCAGCGAATCGATCGTTCCACATTTTCGACCATATCTTGGGCGGAAAATCGCGATACCGAACCTGGTCGAACGGCAAAGACCGTGTAGCCCTTGCCGCAGAAAATATCATAGATCATTGCGCGTTTGTGATCGCGAATTTTGCCTCGATCTGAACTCCACGCTCCACTGGCAACATCCACAATCGCCAACCCGTTGGTTGACTTGGTCGGACGGAAAATGTCCACCGTCAATGCCAGCCCGTGGCTCTGATGAATGACCACATCTTCCTGCTGAGTATACAGGCCCGAGATACTTCTTGTTTCCTGGGCGATGGATACTTCGACCACACCCACCAACCAGACCATGCAGGCCAAGATGGTTCGCGCGATGCCGTGCGAATAAATTATCACCGGTTTTCCCTTCGATCGAACCGTCCCGTTCGAACCATCCCGTTCGAACCATCCATCAATTCGGCTAAACGGCCGCCGCATTGCCCATCAGTTCGCGAAACTGCCGAAACAGATAGTGGCTGTCATGCGGTCCGGACGAAGCTTCCGGATGGTATTGCACGCTAAACGCCGGATGCTGCTTGTGACGAACACCGGCAATCGTGTTGTCATTCAAGTTGCGATGCGTGATCTGTAATGTTTCCGGCAGCGTCTCTTCTTCGACAGCAAATCCGTGGTTCTGCGCCGTGATTTCAACCGCTCCGGTGTCCAAGTTTTGCACCGGCTGATTGGCTCCGCGATGTCCAAACTTCAATTTGAAGGTCTTAGCACCACTGGCCAGTGACAGCAGTTGATGCCCCAAGCAAATTCCGAACATCGGCTTTTTGCCCAGAAGCTGCTGAATGGTGTTGATGGCGTAATCGAGTGGTTCAGGATCACCGGGGCCGTTGGAAAGAAAGACGCCGTCGGGATCCAGTGACAAGATCTCTTCGGCCGTGGTCGTGGTTCCCGGCAGGATGGTGACATTGCAGCCGAGTTCGGACAGATGCCGAGCGATATTCCATTTCATGCCAAAGTCTAAGGCCACCACATTTAACGGAGAATCACTTCGCCACGGTGCGTGTGTTGTCAGGTCACTCCATTGACTCAGCTTTTCCGACCAATTTCGTTCGGCGTTCCCGACAACTTCTTTCACTAAGTCTCGGCCAACCAGCCCCGGACTTTCCTTGGCTTTGCGAACCAAGCTGGCATCGTCCAGATCGGATGTGGACAAAATGCCCTTCATGGCGCCGAAACTGCGGATGTGGCGAACCAACGCTCGAGTATCAATGCCGGCGATCCCGACAATGCCGTGCTGGCGAAGATAGCTGTCCAAATCTTGGTTTGCGCGAAAGTTGCTGTAAAGTCGAGCCACCTCGCGGACGACAAAGCCGGCCAGATGCGGTCGATTGCTTTCTACATCCTCTGGGTTGACGCCATAATTGCCGATCTGCGGATAGGTCATAGTGACAATCTGACCGCGGTAGCTGGGATCGGTCAAAATCTCTTGATATCCGGTCATGGACGTATTGAAGCAAACTTCCCCGTCCACTTCTCCATCCGCACCAAATCCTTGTCCCGTGAATACTCGTCCGTCTTCCAGTGCCAGTTTGGCGATCTTGGTCATGACTGTTTTTGGCCTTTACGTTAGCAGGATCTTAGCGAGCAAACTTTGCGCAATGATCTCTATTCGAACCGAATTCGCGTCTTTTCTCAATGGGACCACAATTGTTTAAAGTTTGATCGAGCACCGGAACTTATCACCCCTTTGACGAATTTGCGTCCATGATTCGCTTTATCGATGCAACCTGGCGTGTCGCTATTAAAGATGAATGTGTTGTAACCCGATACCTAACAATGGCTGTGGGTCTCTGAATCGTGAAAGCGGTTTGGTCAGCCAAACTCCTAGGGTCTTTGTTTCGGCGAACAAAGGCCCTTTTTCGTTTTCCGCGACATCCCTTCCTATGTCAATCCGCTGGTTCGCCGCAAGAAATTCCAGTTCATGCGAATCGCTATTTCTGGCCCCGTTTGACTTGTCGTTTTTTGCAAGCGGCTTTGCCAGCGATTAAACTTCCGCTACTGGCATTGGTTTTTTACCGAATTCATTCGCACAAGATCGGAATTACGATGACTCGTTTTAATCGTCGACGGTTTCTGCAAACTTCGGCTGTAGCTTCTGCAGTATGTCTCCAGCATCTGTATTGGTTCAGCGTAAGATGTGAAACTTGGTTGGCGGTTTAGTTTAGTGATGATGGACAAATCTTGGAATTTCGTAGTTGGGGCTCTGCCCCAAACCCCGGGATTTTTCGCATTCGGCCATTAGCAAGTAGGGGCAGCGGCAGTCGTTGCCAACGTACCGCCGTCACTTGCTACTGGCATCGATTCGGCGCTCAGGTTGCTTCCCAGCAGAGCCTTATCCTCCGATCGACTAACGGTATCATAGCTTTCGCTCGATGACTGTCGAGCGTTTTCTGACTTGAGATTCTCTCGTGCCAGGGCACGTGCTTTCGCTCGAGCTTCACGAGCGGCCTTCAG
>JAGQOZ010000282.1 GCA_020426955.1 Planctomycetales bacterium | reverse complement strand
TCGGCCGCTAACTGGAATCGACATTGATCGTTCCCTTTGCCCGTAGCTCCATGAGCGTACGCGTCGGCACCAACTTGCTTGGCAATTTGCAAGCATTTCTTAGAGATCAAAGGACGAGCGATCGAGGTGCCCAGCAGATAGATCGATTCATATTTGGCTTGCCACTGCAGCACGGGAAAGGCAAAGTCACTGCATAGTTCTTCTTGGGCATCCACAATCTGGGCACTTGCAGCACCAATGTTCTTGGCTTTATCCAAGATTTCTTGTCGATCTTCACACGGCTGCCCCAGGTCGATATATACGGCATGTACGTCGTAACCTTGGTCCATCAGCCAGCCGAGAATTACAGATGTGTCCAGGCCACCCGAGTATGCAAGAACGCAACTTGGCATCAAGATTTCCTTCATTGATTAAGAACGTGCAACGGAATGGATTGGGAATCACCAAAATCACAGGTCCCATCCCGCCTGATATTTCTAGTTTGAATCCACTATTCTGGATAGTTGACGTCGATGCGACAAGCGGATGCCCTTGATTCCGTTCATGAAAATATGGCTGGTAACGTTGGCAAATCACAAACTCAGGCAAGGAATTAGACCGTGGATGCTCAGCAAATGCGTGAACTAGCAACTCGTTGGCTGAACGGTGAAATTGGTGACCAGCAGTATTTTCGCGAATACGCGGCCTCGGCCACCCAGTATGCACTGGATGCCACGCTGGACTTGGATCGCCAACGGCGTTGCGGCTTTCCTGAAGTTGTCTTTGCCGAAGGAAAATCTTCCGCACAATTGGTTTCCATTATGGGTAAATTGGTCGAATCCAGCGGAGCGGCCTTTGCTACTCGAGTTTCCGCGAACCAAGCCGCAGAATTGTCATTGGCATTCAAGTCGGTTCGCTACAACGAAATAGCTCGAACCGCCGTCATTGACGAATCGCCCGCTTCGGCCCCCATGATTGGCCATGTGGTGGTGGTCACCGCTGGCACGTCGGATTTGCCAGTGGCAGAAGAGGCCATGGAGACACTGGCTTGGATGAGCGTGCATTCGCATCTGATCCAAGACGTGGGTGTGGCGGGACCTCATCGGTTAGTGATGCGAGCGTCTGAATTGCAGGCAGCGGATGCCGTGATTGTGGTGGCCGGAATGGAAGGAGCGCTTCCCAGCGTGGTGGGTGGCTATGTTGACTGTCCAGTGATTGGCGTCCCTGCCAGTACCGGGTATGGCGCAAACTTGAACGGCATGGCGGCGTTACTTTCTATGCTCAATAGTTGCGCGTCCAATGTGGCGGTGGTCAATGTCGATTCTGGATTCAAAGGCGCCTACATCGCCGGCATGATGGCTCGACGCTGCCAAGCTCATGCGACCGCGGCGGACGGGAACGAAGGAGAAATCAATGAACGATGACATGCCCCCTGCCCTGCCTCGTTTGCCGGTTCGATCGGCCAACAGTCATAAGGGAGACTTCGGTCGAATTTTGCTTGTGGGCGGTTCGTTAGGCATGGCCGGTTCGATTTCTCTGGCCGGCATGGCAGCACTGCGGAGCGGCGCCGGGTTGGTTCGCATCGCGTCGGCCAAGTCCGCTACGCCCATCATCGCCACCTTTGATCCATGCTACATGACCGTTGGATTACCCGAAGACGCCCATGGTCAAATTCAAACTCCTGCAGACGCGATTGTGGATCACGCCAATTGGTCCAGCGTCATGGGGATTGGGCCAGGTTTGGGGCAGTCGGAACAGGTGACTTCGCTGGTTCGAGATCTGGTGGCCAAGTACCATCAGCCGCTGGTGGTGGATGCGGACGGATTGAATGCGTTGGCGGAGTGTCCCGAGATTTCGTTTGGTTCGAACCAAGTAGTACTAACGCCGCATCCGGGCGAATTTCGACGCTTGTTGGAAGCGGGCCATGGCGAATCGGAACTGCAGACCGTGGGCACTCCGTCAGAAACGGATCAAGAAGCGGCCGCCATGTCGTTCGCTCGGCGACACAACGTGGTTTTGGTCCTGAAGGGCAATCGCACCATTATCACCGATGGCCGTTCTTTGTATCGCAATGCCACGGGCAATCCCGGCATGGCCACAGGCGGCAGTGGTGATGTGCTGACGGGAGTAGTCACGGCCATGTTGGCGCATGGATTGGAAGCACTCCAGGCAGCTCGCTTGGCCGTTCACATTCATGGACTGGCAGGCGATTTGGCTGCCGAATCGCTCGGTCAGATTTCGATGACGGCTACAGACATTGTTGATTTCTTGCCTCAAGCCTTTGGGCGAATGATTCGCTAGAGGGAAACCAGTGAAACTTGTACGTCAGTTGAGCGAACTTCCGGAAGACTTTTCGGCCGGCGCTGTCACCATTGGCAATTTTGACGGTGTGCATGTCGGCCATGCGGTGCTGATTCGCCGTTTGGTCGAATTGGCCGCTGCCAAGCGTGGACCGGCAACTGTATTCACCTTTGATCCTCATCCCGTGCGATTGCTGCGACCGGAATTGGCGCCACCAGCGTTGGTCTGGACCGAACGCAAAGCAAAACTATTAGGCGAATTGGGCGTCGATACCGTCATTGCCTTTCCCACCAGTCGCGAATTGTTGCAGTTGTCCGCCGACCAGTTTCTGCAATCCGTTGTGTTTGATGGTCTTCGCGCACAGGCCGTTGTGGAAGGTCCCAATTTTTACTTTGGCAAGGATCGCCAAGGGGATGTGGTTCGCTTGGAAACGCTTTGTCGTCAAGCGAACTTGGATTGCCAGATTGTGAAGCCGGAAGTAACCGCTGGTCAGCTGGTTTCTAGTAGTCGGATTCGTGCCGTCTTGGCAGATGGGCAAATTGAAAACGCCAATGCCATGCTGGTTCGGCCTTATCGAATCCGAGGCAGCATTGCGGCAGGTGCGGGACGAGGAGCGTCGATTGGATTTGCCACGGCCAACTTAGAACGAATCGATACCCTGTTGCCCAAGCCTGGAGTCTACGCGGCGACGGCTTTTTTGGGCGAAACGCCGCATCTGGCCGCCGTTAATATTGGACCAAATCCAACGTTTCAGGAACAGCAATTCAAGGTCGAAGTGCACCTTTTAGATTTTGACCGGAACATCTACGGTGAATCGTTACAACTGGATTTTCATTCGCGGCTCCGTTCGGTTGTGCCCTTTGGCTCCGTAGACCAACTGGTTGAACAAATTCAACGTGATGTTGCGGAAACTCGTCGTCGGCTGACGTGCTGATGTCTTTTGGGAACGTCACGAAGTGTGAAATCGACACTCTCCGCCGGTCGATCTGATCGGGCGTACGAGCGGTCCACTTGCGGGCGAATTGTGACGTATTCTTATGGGATAACGGCGACAACGGAATAGCAGCGTTTTCTGCCGGATCGTTGACGCAGTCATGCTCCAAGATTGCGAAATGATGTTGTACAAATTGCCAAGAATCTTGCACTTTTGAAAAGGTGTTCTGTGTTTCGTGTATCTCGTCGTCGCGCGAATAAACGTCGTGGCACCGCGGTGATTGAAACGGCAGTGGCCATTCCGGCAATTGCTTTGCTGGTGTTCGGTTCCATCGAAGCGGCCAATTCGGTTTTTGTCAAACAGGCTTTAACCAGCGCTGCGTTTGAGGCCGCGTCGGCCGCCTCAAAATCGGGTGCTTCCGATGCTGCCGTTCGAGCCCATTGTGAACAAGTTCTGGACGCTCGAGGAATTACCGAGCGAACAATTGACATTACTCCGATAGTTGAACCGAATATGGATGGTGGCACTGTTTTTACAATAACGGTGGCGGCTCCGGCTAGTTCGCTTTCAATTGGAACTAGCTGGTTGTTTCGTGGCCAGTGGTTGGAAGTGAAATCGTATTCGGTACGTATTAACTAGAGGCTCAATGGGCGGAAGGCAAATGTCTCCATCCGCCTTTACCGGAACTCCATCTGAGCGAGGCATCCTGATGACAATCATCTTTCCAGCGAACCGTCCTGATCGCCAAGGTGTGGCGATTGTCCCGTTGACCGCCATATTTGCGTGCTTGGCAGTGCTGGCTGCGATTTCGGTCGACCTGGCGTACATGCAGTTGGTGAAAACGGAACTGCAAGTCGCCTCGGACGCAGGCGCCAAAGCGGCGTTGGAAACGTTGTATCGCACAAATAACCAAACGCAAGCTCGCAAGGCCGGCCGAGATATGATGGAGCGGTTCAAGGTGGGCGGCAAAATGTATGACGCCGACCTTTCAGATGTGGTGCTGGGACGCTCCGTTCCCAACCAGTCCGGAGCATACGTATTTACCGCCGGTGCCACTCCATTCAACGCAGTGCAAGTGACCGGGGATATCACACAAGGCAGTACGGCGGGGCCGGCGAGCCTGTTTTTTGGTGGTGTTACGGGACACGAAAAATTCGGAACAACGCTGAGTTCTACGGCAACGTTTCAAATGTACGAAGTCTGCTTGTGCTTGGATCGATCTGGATCAATGTTGTTCGATATGACCGGCGTCGATTATGCATACCCGCCAAACAACCCGCTGCTGTCATCGTTCACCGCTTGGGGCGAAGTCTGGCGAAACCATCTTTCGGCTCCCAATCCCGTCGGTTCGCGCTGGGCGGCACTTGATAGTGCAGTCGAAGTCTTTTTGGACGAAGCGGGCGAAGCGTCGTCCCCTCCTAGAACGTCGCTGGTTACTTGGGCGTCCGACTATACGATGCCCGTGACGCCCTACACGGAATACGAAGCATCCTCTGTTGACTATGTGCTGCCGGCCAATGGTTACCACGATTGGGATTCCAACGCATACGCGATTCAAACGAAGATGGATTATCTCAGTTCGCACCCCATGATGGGTGGCACCAATATTTCGGCCGGGATTATGGACGCGGTGGCTCAGTTAACGGGCGCCAATGCGCATCCGCTGGCAAACAAGTCGATTATCTTGCTAACGGACGGATTGTGGACAGACGGGCCCGATCCGATGGGTGCCGCACAAGTTGCAGCCGATGCGGGCATCGTGATCAACACAATTTCTTTGCTCAGCACCGCAGATCCTGAACTGATGGCCGACATAGCAGAATTGACCGGCGGAGTGACTTTCAAAGCGACAAGCCAAGAAGAATTGGAACAGGTCTTTCGCGAATTGGCTCGATCATTACCTGTGGTTCTATCGGAGTAGCGAAGCATGAGACAAAAGCAACGAGGCGCGGTAACGGTTGAATTTGCGTTAGTCTTGCCGTTGGTGTTGATCATTTTTGTCAGTGCCATCGAAGTGACTCACCTGAATTATGTCCGTCAAGTTGCCAGTCAAACGGCCTACGAAACGGCTCGGCGTCTGATTGTTCCCGGTGCGGACGCTGCCGCTGCCGAACAAGCGGGCCAAGACCATATGGCCAACGTGGCGCTATCTCAAGGTGTTACCGTGGACGCGGTAATTGAAAACGGCGAAGTCGACGTGACGGTCCGAGTTCCAGTACGAGCGAACTCGTGGGGACTCGGTCGCCTGGCGCCAGAATCGGCGGCGATTGTTCAAGCTTGTTCGCTCAGCCGCGAAGTTGCCGGTTTGTAAGCTTGCTAGTTCGGGCTAGCTCAGCGAGTATTGAAACGAGCTGCGATGTACATGCACTAGTACTAGTCGCTCCAAACGAATTCTAAATCGACTTCGGAAGACAATCCGCTGCGGTGCAAACTTCCACGGCGTACTTCGAATCAGGCCCCGATAGATTCCGATCGACCAAAGCGAATCGATGTCTGCAGATATGCTGACATGGAAGTAAACTGCCAAGTTTGGCTCGATTTCGCCGTGTAAATCGCAACATCCACAATGTCGCGCTCCGCCCTGGCGGATATCCTGATTCTCATCGCAGACGATCCGCAAGCCGCTTTTTAGCGTCTGCCCAATCAGAAATCGCCTCTTCAAGGACATATACCTGTTAGCACGCATATGGATCGGGTGGCAGGCTGCCATCTGCTTCCGCTTCCGAAACCGGAATATCGGCGAGCGATTCAAGTGAAGGAATTTGGAGTCGATGAACAACGTCCGCATTGTATGCCATAAATGACAGGACATCGTCTTTGATGCTCCATCGTTCGTCAATTTTCGCAAACTTTGGCGGCCAAGTGTCGCCTATGCGATAGACGAAAGTCCAATGCTTTTCGGAGTAGATCAGCAAGGCAACATCGTCGTTGATCCATTCCATCATGCCAACATCGCAGCCGAAAAATGGATTGTAAGATTCAATGTCCACAGAAGCCGATTTGCCATTGGCATCCACGTAGTGAATCTTGATGGTGATATCGACCATCGATGTCCACCTGCGCTTCTTTGCCCGCGATTCTACGTATACAACACGGTTCGACGGTGACTGTACCGCAGCAGCAATCAGTTCGCACTCATAGCCGCGCCTGTCGACGAAGAAAGGGGTACGTCCAAGAATCGTTGCCGCCCGTTCGATTGCCTCGGGGTCGGGGGCATCACCGTTGGAAGCGCGGAGGGACATCCCGTACTTCCACGGATTGCGATTGCCGCCGATGAATGTCCGGTCGGAGTCGCTCACAGTCTCTTTCTTAAGTGCTAACGCCGACAATCACTGGGGTGCCGCCAGAGACTTTGAAGTCAGATTCAGCCCGGCCGGCAACTCCAGTGCATTATTTTGTTAACGGGCCTTGCTGCCGCTATTTCCCAAACATTCGTGGATCAAACTGAAATGGTTGCCCAGCATCCACTTGCAATTTCTTGATTTCTGGATGGGCGGGATTCACAAGTATGTTCGACTCCAGCGGATTGATAGCTGACGGAACGACAAGCACGAGTGAAGTTAGTGCGCGAATCCAGTCTGTCCCGATTTCTTGCAATTCAGCTGGCGCCGGATAGTCCCGCCAATTCTTCGGTAAGTCAGGTATCGCGATGCGTTCGACGGATATCGAATCTGGTAACGTACCGTGTAAGGATATGAGGTCAGCGGGAATTGCGCCCGGAGAGACGTGCACGAACAATTCAAGTACCGCTAGTGACAGGTTTTCGGAAGTGTAGACAACCGAATGCCCCTTGTGATTCCAGCGACCACCTGTCTTCTCAGCACCGTATCCAGAAAATGCCGAAGCCTCGTGTTTTGAGCGGGAGATCCGCCAGATGTTCATCGTTAACTGTAAACGCCGTATTCGATTCGATAAAGAACATCCATTACGTCTTCGAACCCGATTGCAGTATCTAGCAATTCAATCGGCCGATTGCCATGCAAGGCACGATTCTCTGTCAATAACCAATGACGTGCCTTGTCCCGATCACCGAGAATTGCAGTTGCCGTAACCAAGACCTTGCTAAATCGGTAAATCAATTCAGATTCTGCTGGTTTGAGCTTAGTCGCGGTAGCTTTCCGACGAGCGGCCGTCCGCTTCGCGATGCGAAGTGACTTGGTGATTTCGTCTTCGCTAATCGCCGACGATTTGACCACACATCTAATCACCTTTGACGGCAGGCCGGTTCTGATGATTTCGATAAACTCAAAATCAGATTTCGGCGTTCCGACAACGGAACGACCACCCATGAACTTAGTTAGCTCTTTGACATTCTCCATGGTGGAACTCCCGGATTGCGATGTGCCATGTGGCAATATATCACATGCCAAATGGCACGTCAACGCGGAATCCCGACTTCAGCGTGGAGATTCTTGCTTTGCGGGGCAATCGGCCAGAGAATGCAGATTTTACCAGCCCGATAACAAAACAAAAAAACGACTAACAAACTATCCCAACTGTAGCGTAGCGGAACGGCGGGATAGTTTGGCCGTTGAGCTGAGACGCTTCGCGGGCGGTATGCGGATTGTAGGCCAACA
>JAGQOZ010000281.1:2549-7817 GCA_020426955.1 Planctomycetales bacterium | reverse complement strand
ATGCAATAGCTTTCGGCCAGCGGTTTGTCCCACACCACTTGCAGTCCATTCGCTGGCCACGGCGAGATAATACCGGTTTCCGTTGACTTGCTGTCACCGGTCGGGCCTAAGAAAAGGGGCCAGTCCACGCCTGTCTGACGCTGACCTAAAACAGGCGGCAGTTTCACCGGCGAACCGGTCGAGGTCTGTGCGAACGTGCATTCCGTGGCAAACCATACCAAACTGCAGGCCAACCAAAATGAAAACGCACGGTACGATTGATGGACAAACGGAGTTGGGACGAATAAAAAGTTCATGGCAAATCGAGATCAGGTGGCAGGTTAATCAAAACCGACAGCTTACGCTGAACTGACCCGAATTGAAAGCTGTGTAGTCGCCAAGCCATTTGCCAGCCACGCTTGGTCGCAGAAACCGATCACGGCTGAAAAACTTCAAACGATTTTTCGCCAATGACACGTCCGTCTAATTCGACCCACATCCGCCACGTTCCCAGTTTATCGTTGATCGGTGACCAGATAGTGTCACCCAAGTAAAAGTTCCAGTCGTTCGTTTTGACATAGACCGTGCCGTCGAATGGAGGACGAACTTGACCTTGATCATCCAAGATTCCTGGATGGTCAATGCAATAGTACAGCTGCTGGTTTTTCGCTCCTTGGATCTGCAACACCATGCCAAATTCAATGTCGATGCTGGCGGGAATTCGATGGGTGATTTCCACCACGTCGGGCAGTTCTTTGGAATGGGAATCCCATTGAGAATAAATGCCGTAACTGCGGAGTCGAACTTCCGGTTTGCGTTTGGGCATGCTGACCTTGTAATTGAAATCTACGAACCGACTCGCCCTGACGCGGCCAAAACTTCGACCGGAACCAGCGAATTCAAGCTTCCAGAACGAAAGCCGGCCAAGTCCAACGTTACGAATCGAAAGCCCAATTCGGCCAAATGACGCTGGACGTCTTGAAAAAGATCAGCTTCCAGCAAGCGAACAAAATCGCCACACGGAATTTCAATTCTCGCTACATCGCCTTCATGATAGCGAACTCGGACAATCCCAAAGCCGTGATCTTTCAAGAAACGTTCAGCCGCTTCGATCATTCGCAAGCGTTCCGGCGAAACGGTTTGCCCGTAGGCAATACGACTGGACAAACAGGGCGCGGCAGGTTTGTCCCAAACGGACAAATTCCAGAACTTAGCCACATCGCGTACTTGCTGTTTGGTAAGACCGCATTCGGCAAGTGGACTACGAACTTGATGTTCGGCCGCCGCTTGTAAACCAGGTCGGTAATCCGTTTGATCATCCAGATTCGCACCATTCACTAAAATCCATTGCGGATGCTGTTGCTGGATAGGCTTTAGTTGCGAATAGAGTTCTGTCTTGCAGTGGTAACAGCGGCGTTCGTCATTCTTCAAGTAGTTGGGATTTTCAAATTCCGAAGTGGCAATCCACCGGTGACGAATACCAATCTGCTTGGCCGTTTCTGTCGCGGCGTTGCGTTCCGTTTCTGACAAACTAGCACTGGTGGCCGTGACAGCCAAACTGTTTTCACCCAGCGCGAACGCGGCGGCTCGAGCCACAACCGCCGAATCCACTCCGCCTGAAAACGCGACGATGCAGCCGGCGCAATCCGAAAAATATCGAATCAATTTCTCCGCCAGCTGTTGGACTGAACTGCTCATTGCAACGTTTCTTGAGGTCTAGATGTGGTTTGACAAGTTAACCGGAACTGGAAACGGCGCGTTCGAGTGCCGCTTCTAGTGTGCCGCCCATTTCGCTATTCCATAACACCTTGCCGTCCTTGCCGACCACCACATGCGATGGAAAAAATTCGACTCGCATCGCGCTAATCGTCTCTTCTGCACCAACTGCGGTGGGCCAAGTAATGCCTGCTTGCTGCAGAAACGCTCGAGTCTGTTCGACAAGTTCGGGATCAGTGTCTGGCACCAAACCAACAAATTCAACACCTTGAGAACGATATTTCAGATAAGCCTGAACCAGGCTCGGTGCTTCTTGCACGCAGGCCGGTCACCAAATGGCCCACACATCAATCATCACCACTTTACCAGCCAACGATTCGTTGGTAACGCTTTGGTTAAGCCAATCGGTGCCCGCCAGCGTTGGCAGAGCTTCGCCTTTCCCAATCAGGCCTGTTGCGGTGCCGCGGCCCGACCGTTCGGGAAGGCAGCCAACTGCCAGCGATGCTGTCAGTATGCCCAGCGATGTCCATGTCAGTTTTCGGTTTTTCATGTCTGAAACTCCGTTAGTGTGTTTGCGTTGTTCTTTGTACGTGTTCACCAAGTTTTTGCATACGCTTTTGAAGTTACGCTTCGGGCTAGGATTCATTGCCTTCATATTAACGTGTCGCACCTAGGACTTTGGCAAATAATGTTGTTCGCTGGCTCGACAATGATCCAACTCTAGCGAACCATCTGTTGTAGCGTGTCCTCCAAATCGTCGTCGAATCGTTCATCCCATTCGAACATCGTCAAATCGGTCGCCGCGAATGATCGTTCCTTGCCGGTTCGCAACGATTCTAGCTGGCTTCGGCTAGCAGCTAGTGGTGCTGTCGGCAGTGCGAGCGAACTGTACGTTCCGGCTTGAAAGGCGAAGACCAAATCGGACGTATTGAAATCGCCGTCGCCGTTCCAGTCTCCTTCTGAATAGGCCGAATTGCCGTCAATGTTGTCTTCGTATTCCCCCGCTTGGAATACCAATACCAAATCCGTGGAATTGAACAAGCCGTCACCGTTGGCATCGCCGGGCACCAGTGACGCACTGCCCGGACTGCCGCCAATCTGAGAACTCGCGCGCCAACTATTCGCACTTCCCCACGCTGTCAGATCGAGCTGATTGGGGTTGATCAATTCCAAAGACGCTCCTTGACCATCCGTGGCGGGATACCAAGCGTCGTCATAGGCAAACCGCTGCAAGACTTGATCACCCACGTTCAACTGCAGCGTTTCTGAATTGTTGCTGAGCCCACCGCTCCATTCACCCGCAACTGAAATGCCACTGCCGTAACGCAATTCAAACGCGTCTATGTTTTCTACCACCACCACGCGCTGTCCGGGCACAAGCCGCTGAATGGCACTATTCGCAAAGTCAAATTCGACACCTTGTTCACCATCCGCGGTGACCGTGCGAACTAGTTTAGCGCTGCTCAGATCAATCGTGCTGGTCGAAACGTTCATCAGTTCGATGAATTCGAATTCGTCCTTATCGGAATATCCCGCCGCCATTTCAGCCAACGTCAATTCGCCAGGGTTGTAATGGATTTCTGTGATACGCAGCGAAGTGGGCAAAGCAGCTTGTCCAACAACAAATTCGCTTTCCACAATCGGGCTCCATTCCTGTCCATCAAGCACGCGAACCGACACGTTCGCATCCTGCTGCAAACGGATCGGCTGACCGTTCCAGCGAATGGCGTCGGGATGCAGGCTGCCACCTGCCAGACGAGGATCTGTGCCGTTTAACGTGTAATAAATGTCGCCCACCGGCGAGTTCACCGTCAACGGGAAACCGACGTCCACCTGGCCGCCATATTGATTCAGTGACGCTGCGGCCAGTTCAGGAAACAGATCTCGATTGCGGAATTGTCCCAACACGATTTCTCGACGTCTTGCCAGGAACGTGTTATACAGCCAATCGACTTCGGCCAGCCAAGTGTTCTTGTTCAGCGGAACGGTGTTGTGTTGATCGCCCCAACGAGCGGATTCGGCAATGATCGCTTGGTCTATCTGAGCCGCTCGACGCTGCATCAACGCCGTTGCGTTTTCCGTAGTCAGCGGACCATCATTAAAGAAATGCTTTTGCACTCGATCTGCAAACGCCAGCCGATACTCTTCCAATGCATCCAGCTGTTGATGAATATACTTCGGATTAAATGACGTGCGAACTCGTCCAGCCGTGGAATCTCGAGTTCCATCAAACGTTTCGCTTAACATGTTGTGTTCATTGTCATGGGCAATGAACTGCCAACCGTCTCGACCGGTTCGATCAAACACGGCCCAAAAATTGTTCGCCACGTCGCCACCCAGCGAAACAGGCATATCTTGATTACCCGTAAAGAAGACGTTGATCATGAAATCGATCACCGCATCGGGTTGCACGTAGACGGTGTAGTCAGGATTGTCCGTGCCGTCCGGATTCTTACCTTGCACAAAGTAATAATCTTCCAGCGAATTAAATCCTGCGTTCGCAATGGTCCAAAATTCATTCCAGACGTCCAGCGTTCCGTCCGTTGCTTCCAACGTTCCGCCGCTGGCCTTGATGGCATCATAGTCTTCCGGATCACCGCCAAAATAATCGGCGGCAAAGTTCGCTTCCGGGCGTTCTTCCGTTTGGAACATGCCCCAATATTGGCCGTTCAAATACAAATGATAGTAACGTCCGCGAGTGTATTCTTGACCGAGCGCACCTTGCAGATCTCGAGAATAGATGTCTCGCAGGAATGTGTTCCGAGTTTCATCATTGAACGAACTGTTGCTCCATGCATAGTTCTGCGCGGTTCGCAAATCAATCGCCTTGAACGAATCGACTCCTTCGTCTTCAAACAGCGGAAAGTTCAACGTCGGTTCGCCATAAGCACTGCGAAAAAATAAGCGGAACGAATGCTTCGGATTCGCACTACCTCGGCTAAATCCTCCTCGAATCCGCAAACCCGCGTTGATCTGAAACCCAGTAGATCCATCCGGATTAATCAATTCTACCGACGCCGGACGCTCCCATTCTCGTCCATCCTGCGCCGGATTCACATAAATGCCGACGCCGGGATCAACTAGATTCTCCATGTCGGTCACCAAGGAAATCGTTGGAATCTGAGTCAGCGCGTCTTTGATCTGAGACGACCATTCGGGGTTGTCCACAATGTCGGGATCCATACCGTAATCAAACCGCTGGCCTTTGACTGGAGCAGCCGGCCAGCCTTCCGGAGTTTCGCCGTTGGGAGATTGGCGAATCACGTCGTCCAGAAAAAGGTAGGACGCCGTTTCCGCAAGCGACGGCACTACGCCCGCTTTGAATGACGCAGCCCGCAGATTGGAAGTACCGTTAATCGAAATGGGACCGGTATAAATGGTGCCATTCGTGTCTGACGGCGTAGATCCATCCAAGGTATAACGAATCACCGTATCCGAGTCCGGCGACGTGATGGTGGCCGTGAACGCTTGTTCGAAGAAACCATGAGCAGGACTAATGCTGACCGGATTTAGAAACGCTGGCTGTGACACTCCATTGTCAGCTCCGGGAGTTGGTTCGGCAAAAAATTGATC
>JAGQOZ010000281.1:0-2453 GCA_020426955.1 Planctomycetales bacterium | reverse complement strand
GGAGTCTGAACGGGATAGGCATCGCCGTACGAATCGATCACGGTGCCATCGTAATAGGACAACCCCAGGAATTCGCCTTCCAGTGACAGTCCGAAATTGGTGTGCAATAGCTCTAGTTCGTCCAGTCGAGTGTCCGTGATGTTTTCACCAGACGCCAGTACGACCAAGTAACCGCCGGCGGGAATGATGGTCCCGTCCGGGAATTGCCACCGAGTGGTATTGTTCACATCGTCACTCAGGTACAACCCACCAACGTCGATATCCGCGTCCAAGCGGTTTTGAATTTCAATCCATTCGTGCGGCGTCCGCGCGTCGCGGAAACGGTCTTCTGGCGCCAACCGAATACGCGTGGCCAACAGCGAAGGATTGGCCGCCATGAATTCGGAAATCACCAAGGGTCGATCTGCGACCGTGATGGAAACGGTCTCCGGCGCCGAATAATCTTGACCATCAAACACTCGGTACGTAAACGCATCGGCGTGCGGACCAGCTTGATTCGAAGCATACGAAAACGACCCGTCAGCGTTCAATTGCACCGTTCCCAGCGCAGGCGACGTCACCATTTCAACCAACAATTCGGTCGAATCAATATCGGCATCGTTCGCCAACAGGCCTCGACCAACCGGTACGCTCAGCGCCAAATCGACCGGCAAGAAATAGGCATCAGCTTGCGTCGCGGGCAAATCGTTGACGGCATCAATTTGCAGACGCACCGTGGTAGGATTCGAATCGTCAAAGCCGTCCGTTGTCAAATAACTGAATTCCACTGGTCCGCTGAATTCTGCCACTGGAATATATTCGAACGAACCGTCGGCATTCACCGTCAAGGTGCCCAATGCTGGTTCGGACAATAACACCACGGACAAGGTGTTGTCACTTTGCGCATCAATATCATTCGCCAACAGTCCATCCGCCGCCGAAATCATTAGCGTTTGATCTTCCAATCCCGCATATTCGTCGGCCACGGCCGTGGGCGGCGTATTCACTGCCAGCGTCACCGTGACGGGAGAAGTGAGCCGAGTGCCATCGTTGACTTGATACTGGAAGGTCGCCAATCCTGTGAAAGCTTGTGGATCGTACTGAAACGAACCGTCAGCGTTCAGCTGCAGTTGGCCGCCCGTGACGTCACTGGCCAGCTGCACCGTTAGATCCGCAAGGTCCGGATTGGCGTCGTTGGCTAGGACTCCGTTTTGCGCATTGACCGTCAATGTTTCGCCAGGAACCAGTTTGTAAGCATCGTCTGCCGACGTGACGCCGTCATAAACTGCTTGCACGTTGATGGTTACCGTGACCGGTTCGGATCCGCGAAAATCGACCGCTTGATAGGTGAAAGAATCTTGTCCAAAGAAATTGTTTTCCGAATCATAAACAAACGAACCGTCCGGATTAAAAGTGAGATCGCCATGACGAGTTGTTGTCAGTAGCGTTGCCGTCAGCGAGTCTCCGTCTGGGTCCGTGTCGTTGGCCAGCACCCCGTTGGGCGCGGGAACAAAAAACAAAACGGCGTCTTCGACCGTCAAATAGGTATCCGCATTGGCAATCGGCCGCTGGTTGGTGTAGTACGAATTCAATTCGTCTTGAAGATTGGCAACTTCGCTACTGGAAAGAGCTCCATCGTAGAATTGAATTTGAAAAATATCGCCGGTAAACGGATTCTGCCCGCTGGTCAAAGCACCAAAAGCCAAATCCAACGAACTGCGCGCCGTGGCATTCGCGGCATTGGTAACCACCACCGGAAAGTCATCCACGTACAAGGAAAGATTCGAACCGGATCGAGTGACCACGGCGGTGTGCCGAAAGCCGTCGTTCCAATCAGGTGACGAATAGATGCTTTCCGCCGGCGTCCCAAATCCACCCGACATGCCCGTGGACAATTGTCCAACCTGATTGATGGTTAAGCCCCAATCTTTGCCAAACCCCAGTTGGTTGCCGTCTACCAAACCCGTGTTTTCGTACCATAGACCGTTGCTTCCCACTAAATCAGCCGAACGAGTTTGAAACACCACCGCCACGGAAAAATCATTCGCATTGGACAGCGGACTGGTGTTAGCATCGACAAAGAAATAATCCGCGCCATCAGACGGATCGAACCGCAACACAGCTCGGTCACTCAATTCGTCTGTCTGCAATGTCGGCAAACCGGTGGCGGTGGCCAAGATGCTTGACTTTGAATCCAACCATTCCGGAATCGTCGCGCCGTCGGCGTGATCCAAACGCAAATCATCGGCATTCCAAGCGGCTATCAAATCACCCGCCAACAGGCAACGATATTCCAGAGATTCAAAGTTTCCGAGGCTTCTTGATTGACGAACAGCTGACAACTTCTTGGCAGAAAACACAATTGAGCGCACGGCGATAACTCCTTCGTCAACGGGGTTCAAGAAAGTGAACGAATCGTGAAGCCTCGTTGAAGAGTATAACAGTCGCACGTGGCATTCGAAATGGAGCGAAGG
>JAGQOZ010000280.1 GCA_020426955.1 Planctomycetales bacterium | reverse complement strand
CGTTCTTGATCGAATTGAATGGCTTAGGCGGCCGAGAAAAAATTGGCGACTATGACATTCTGAGCTTGCTGCAGTATTAAGTCGCTAGGTTCGTTCGTTCGCGTCCAAGGCTGCCGCAATGTCTTGGGCAACGGCGGCTGGAACGTAATGTCCTACTTGCATTGCCAGAACCAAGTCGGCCGAATCAAAATCGCCGTCCAGATTCCAGTCGCCTTCGGCAAAGGTCGAATTGCCAACTATACCGTCTTCATATTCGCCCACCTGCATCACTTGCACCAAATCGGCGGAATCAAAGCGGCCGTCGTTGTTGACGTCACCAATGCCGGCGATAGCGTTGTTGAAGGCGACCAAATGGTTTTCCGATCCGGCCAGCAGGTTTTCGTAAACTCGTTGAATGTCTTTTTCGCTCACCACGTTCAACGAATCCGCAATGTCTTGGATATCAGTCTCTTCAATCAGCACACCGACTCGATACGCCTCCAAAATATTCGTCGAACCTTGCTGGACCAGTTGCTGGTACATTTCAGTGAACAGCGGATTGGTGAATTCGCCGCGTTGGTCATTAACCACTGGATCTGCAATGCCATACTTGGAAAGAAGATTGGCTACAGCTTGAGTATGACGCGTTTCTGATTCGGCAATTTGATAGAAGATCTGCGCTCCATAACGATCACCCAATTCCAGATAGACGTCGCGAGCCAGCTTTTCTTCTTCTCGCATGAATAGCAAACTGTCCGTTTCCGCCGACGAGATCTTACTCTGATGCACCACCGCAGCGTCAGCAGATGCATCCACGATTGCGGGACGAACTAGAAGTGCATTGGCCGGAGCGTTATCGGCGAACGCATTTGGCAAAATGGCCGCCAACATCGCCTTTCCTTCCAGAGTTTCTACGTGCAGCGACCGGTGTTGCGAACCACGATTTTTGGCTTTCATTGCTTTTCCCCTTATGGCGACAGTGCGTGAGAATCGAACGAACGTCGCACGTTATGTGATGCACGTTCTGTGCCACATGCGACTTATCGTTCTTGGATAACGATCATCAGGCGTGATTGTGATTTTGCCGGGACGAAGAATCGTGGCAGGGCGATACAGTTGCGTAAACCGTTTAGGTTAGCGCTAATCTGCTTCCGTCACCGAAGGGGCTGCTACCAGTCCCGGTTCGTAGATATAAAAAAACGCCAGCGAATGAATCAATGCAGGAGCATCGTGACATTCGCTGACGATTTGTGTTTGTCGAAATTTCCGAGTTGCGCTGATTAGCTACTTGGACTGAGGCTCTTCGCCCAAACGCAAGATGACATTGCTGGCACCGCCCGAAATGTCATTGACGTTATAGATGAATTGCGCGTCCAAGGCCTTTTCGATACGCATTTTCGCTTCGGACAAATGCGCCAGCGAATACGGATCGATATTAGCCGCCGCATCTCCGTCTACTAATTTGCCAATGCGTTCGTTCAAGTTTCGCAACTTCATGGTGGCCAAGTTGGAAATGGGCATGTGCGCTGCGGAACTACTGGAAGTTGGCAGCGTCAAATCAATCAGCCGTTCCACGTATTCTCGCTGCAAGTTGCGTCGCAAACTGGAAATCCAGGGTTTGCGAGCGGTGAATTTGTCCGCCGGAGCGGCATCGACTTCGGACCAAATAGCCGATTCAATCTTGTCCAACAACTCGGGCAGCGTCAGCATGTCCTTGTCCGCTGGCGTGCGCAATTCGTTGTCATAAACATGTTGCAGCGTGTCCGGATTCATCAGCATGGTCAACACGCTGGATTGAATCCCAATAATGCGGTCATGAATCGGCCAGTCGGAATCCAGCGATGACATGGACGAATTGCTGTCGTACCACAGATCCGCTCCAAAGTACTGCAGCAATTCTGGCGTCAGACCGAATGCTTCGTCTTGGAACGTGTTCTGAATGACAAAGTCCAAGGCTTCGCGTTGCTGTTCCACCGACACCACTTCCATCGGCTTGCGTTCATTCGAATCGCCCTTTTTGTCTCGAGCAATCAGTACGCCGCCAATCCAGTTGGCCATCATGCTGACCGATCGCATTTGCAGCGAAAGGGTAACTTCATAGCCGCGTCGAGCTTTCGACCAACTGTCACCATCTTTGACGAATTTTTCAATGATTCTATCTCGATGGAACTTGGCCAACTTGACTTGATTCTTGGCGTATTCGATCGGATCTTTGGCAAAGTCGTAACGTCGAGCTCGAGGATCCGGGCCCAGCGTATCTTCGTCTGTACCGTACACCAATTCCGGCTCGGCCACTCGATCCAAGATCTTGGGCAGATCCGCGTCTTTGGTGGTGTAGCCATATTCAATGGCCCACAAATCATACGGTCCCACTCCGACCATAGTGTGATCCGGTTCGCAATTGCAATCTTCCTTGAAGTACATGTTGATAGGCAAGTAATCCATGACCGAACCGGCGAACGGTTTGCCCTTGACCTTTTCACTGTTGATTTCGTCAAAGGTGTAGATGGTGGACGCCTTGAAGTTGTGTCGCAGGCCTAGCGTGTGACCAACTTCATGCGCTACCAAGTCAGCAATCAACGGACCAATAAAGTTTTCCGGGATTCCGTCCAGAAGCTGTTCTTCTTCCTTGCTGTCTTCCTTCTTGTTCTTGTCGTTCTTTTGTTCTTCTTCCTTGTCTTTGTCTTTGTCCTCTCCGTCTTCGTCGTCCTCTCCGTCTTCGTCGTCATCTTCGTCGTCGTCTTCGTCGTCGTCTTCGTCGTCGTCTTCGTCGTCGTCATCGTCCTTGTCATCGTGAGACAAAGAGCGAAGTTCCAAGGCCATGCGTAAGACGGCCATTTCAAAGGCTTTGCCGTCGGCGGCCAGGCACAGGCCGTTAAACTGGCTTTGAGTTCCGACCAATCCGTCGAATTCATCGTCGCCGTAGTAGTCGGTGTTGACGCTTCCCAGCGGATGACCCGCCATCGGTTTGAGTGCTTCGCTTTGCAGCTGCTGGATGAGATGGCTACGTTCGGCAGGCGGAGCCAGAATGACTCGAGGATCCCAGTTGGGATGTTTCGCCAACCAGCCCAGCGTATTCGGAGCGAACCCTTCCATGGCAATTTTGGGAAGCAGTTCGCTGAATTGGCGTTCGTAAGCTCGAATCCAACCGTCTGTCAGTACGATATCGGCATCCAGAATTTGGCCCGTCATCGGGTTCACTCGGCTCGGTCCAATCGCCGTGGCAATATCATTGTTCAGCCAGCGGATGAAATTGTTTTGCACGTCCTCTGGATCTTTGTCCATGTACGCGCCGGTTTCCGCGTCTTGCTGATGCACCACAATGGCGTCTCGAAAACCAACTCGTTCAAACGCTTCGTTCCAATGCAGCACACCTTGCTTGACCCAATAGCGATAGCGTTTGGGCGTGGTGTGTTCAATGTAAAACACAATTGGCTGTTTGGGCGGGCTCATCTTCAGCGAAGAATCGGCCTTCTCCAAATGCCAGCGATTGATGTAACGGACTCGAGTTTCATCGGCTTTGTACTTACCCAAATCCGAATAGGATGTAGTGAAGTAGCCGATGCGTTCGTCGGCTACTCGAGGCTTATAGCCCGTATTTTCAGGAATGACGCTGATGGAATAGTGCAGCGTTTTCAGTCGACCACCGGCGGTCGGAACTTCGAAGCCCAGTTCCATGTTTTGGCTAAAAGACTTGGCGGTCTTGATGTTGACCAATCTTGGATTGACCGATCCGACACTAGGAAAGAAATTGCCCGCTTGTGCTACAAACAAGGCGTCGCCATCGATCACTGGCGCGCGTGTCTTCGGGTTTTCGGTGACAATCGGCACGTCCAGGATGACTCGGTCTGTAAACAATCGTTCGACCGAATCTTTGGATTCTTTGTCGCCGGTGGATCGAGTTTCCACGTTGGCTTCGACCAGTGCCAAGCGATTGTCATAGCGTCGCCAGTAAACATACATGTCTCGACCTTGCAAACCGGCATATGTTTCACCGGAAGCAGTGGTGAGTGCGATGAAATGTTTTTGCCGAGTGTAATCGCGAGGCAATTCCACTAAGACTTGGCTATCCTTTTTCTTGATGTACAAGCTGAACAGCGTGTTATCGCCCAATTTGGATACGACTTCTTCATAGTCTTTGATCACGTCATTGAACGGAGGAAAATCGGGTTTGTCCGACGAGGGTTGCGCGACTGCTGCGCCTGCGAGACAAGCCATCGTGCAGCTAACCAGCAAGGCACGAAACCAAGAAATGAGCATTCTGTACTCCTCAAAAATTTACGGGGAATTTCACCATCACTTCAAAGGTTGATGGCTGTCGAAGGCGGGAAACGCAGTCCGCAGCCGGACGACTGCGGTTGATGAATTTTACTACCTATGCAAACGATCGTCGCGGGGCAGGGCAGGGTAACTGGGTAAATTATTGCATTCAATCGGATTTTGACACCCCATTTGCTGACGGTTTCCGTCAGGGGTCCAATCTTTCCGGTTTGAACTAAAAAGCAAGCTGGAGATTACCCTATAACCTGCAGAAACGGGTGTCGCCGGTCGGGCCGATCGGCATCTTCCGACGCTAACGCATCGTAGATTGCGATTAGGTTCTGGACGCTTCCCAGATTTTCCGAACAGAGTCGGCAACCTACGGTATAGCCCTTGTTATTACGAGAACTCCAACAGATGACGGCATTCAAATCGATGTGCGAACCGCCACCTTGGACGCTACATCGCACTCGATGTCCCAACACCGGATCGATTGGTGACAGGAAACAGATACCTCCGACGCTGACGTCCATCAGCGAGATTTCGACAGGTTCAGCAACCATTTCCAGTTGCGCCAAGGCGGGCAGATAAATCACGTGTCGCTCGTGCTCTCGTCGCGTTAGGATTTCCTCTTCCAACAGTTGATGAAAGATCAACAAGTCAACTGGTTCGGCCATTCGAAAACTGACGACATAATTCGATTCATCGGTGGCGTTGGCAAAATACAGCCCTTTCGCTCGATAGAATTCGCCAAAATGGGCAATCGAAAACACGGCGGAAATTGGTTTGCGAGATTGTAGGCTGCGCGGCGATTCCTGCATCGAAACACGAAATCCATTGGGCGAAATATCGATCAATTCGCCGGTCCATTCACCGTCTTCGGAATGCATCACCACCGTCACTCGACGGCCTCGACGTACGTAGAACAGATCTTCATGGCGGTGTACGGTCGCGTTTGTCTGCGTCATATCTTTCCAGCCGGCTCTTGCTTGTAATCCGAATCGCTCGTGTGGAACACCTTGGGGCAAATTTCACTCACACTTGCGCTTCGCCCCTAGTATTCGCCTTAATTTGGCACACAGCGCCGCATGTCCATTTAGATGAGATGAATTGAATGGAGCCGCACGAGTCCATTCGTTGGTCAGCTGAAGTTTATCTCATAGTCGCGAAGAATTAGAAACGTAAATGCCGCAGTTTCCGGAGAATCACACGCCATCGACGCATCGACGGTTCGCCAAAAGTTGCTGATGGCAACGATTGTGCGACTTAAATGGGCGTGGAGTCGTGTCGGTTTCACCAGTGATGCGTTTCGGCGTTTCAGCGAGGCGCCGAAAACGGCTTAAGGACTGCTAGCGTCATGACCGATAAGGCGAACAGCGAGACGTTTTTTTATCGTCAACGGTTCGGTGGCGGAGTCAATTATGAGCGAATTTGCGGTACTTTCTCAGCAAGAAGAAATTCAACGGCTATTGGAACACGCGCACCGCGTCGATAGCGAACGCCGTTCGGAAGGTCGTACGTCGCTACTACAGCCAGTGATTGTGAAACCTCAGAGCGACGAACATTCTCTGACCGCATTTTCGCGAGACATTTCTAGTTCGGGCATTGGCCTGTTGCATCAGTTTCCCTTACCACCTCAGTCCGTGACGATATACACCAACTTGGAAGAGAGCGAAATCTGTCAGATTGACGTCGAAATCCAGTGGTGTCTACCGTGTAGTGAGGGATGGTACATCAGCGGCGGTCGTTTTCGTACTGAATAGACGCCGTTTATTGGCTTCCAAGCAGCAGCGGGCCGTCAACCATGGCTGACGGCCCACTTGGTGCCGGAATCAAGGTGTGATATCCGAAATTCTACGGCGTGCTCATCTAATACTGCTGGCTGATCAGTGACAGAGTCTTGGCGAAATTGCGTTCGTACCCACAGACGGGGTAACCCGATGACGGACGTGTTTTCGCCCTGCTTCGGACACGAGCTTGTTCTGCAGGTGCTACGTAAGTGCCCGTCGCATAAGCTCGCAAATTCCGCCACTTGCCTGTGTAACACAGGTAGACACCGATGGTGGCGAGGCCGGTTAGTATTAAACTGAACGACGATGGTTCGTTGGGCACAAAGGGAGTTGGCATGTCACTTTTTCGAATTCAGAGTTCTTGTAACGGTTTCTGAATCGTGACTTACGATTTAGCGGTACGCGTGAATTTATCGGATAACAAACAGGGACACCGTAGAATTACGTTCCATGGTGTTCTCCACGGAGAGAACAGACCGCCGGGCCTCGGCAGGCTACCTGCGGTTCGCTACATTCGCATGTATGTCAGCTGATTTCGAAGCATCATCCGAAACGTTCGATCCCATTTCCGACGGTTCGAACCAACGCAATTTTGTGGTTTTGGTCGCCTATCAAGTGCTGTTGCGAATCGGCTGGATTTTCAAAACGGAAAGTATCATTATTCCCGCCGTCTTGGATTCCTTGGGTGCGAATGGGTGGGTGCGAGGAATCTTGCCGACACTGAACCGGTTTGGCCAAAGCGTTCCGCCGATCTTGGTCAGCAGTCGTTTGGCGCGAAGTTCACTCAAGAGTGTTTTCCTCTTCCAAGTGACCGCCGGCATGGCATTGATGATGGCGCTATTCCCTTTGGTGTGGCTGTTACCTGATCTGGGAATTGGCCAGACCATCTTGTTTCTGGTGTTATACGGTTTGTTCTTTGTTTTTCACGGCATCCACATGATTGCGTTTTCAACGTTGCAAGGGAAATTGATTCCGGTTGCTCGTCGAGGACGATTGTTGCTGGTGGCCAATACGGTGGGAGCCATTATGGCGATGGCCGCTGCCTGGCAATTGCTGGCTCGTTGGCTACATGCCGATGCAGGCGACTTTCCGTTGATCTTTGGTTTTGCGTCGTTGTGTTTTGGCTTGTCGGCCGTTTCCAGTCTGTTGGTGCATGAGCCTGCGGATAAACCGATTCGGCACGATGCTTCTCGTCATCCTCGGTTTCACCAGTCCTTGCTACCTGTTGTTCAAGACGGCGTCTTTCGTAAGTTCGCACTGGTGGCGTTCTTGTTTGGGACGTCCATGACGCTGTTTCCGCACTACCAGTCGTTGGCTCGTCAAGAACTGGGGATTCCGTTCACATCGCTAACCACTTGGGTCATTGTGCAGAATTTAGGAACGGCGTTGATCAGTTTGGCGGTTGGGCCATTGGCAGACCGATTTGGAAACCGATTGGTGTTGCGCATCACCATGTTGGGAATCGGTGTCATGCCATTGATGGCGTTGACTTTTGCAGAATGCAAATCGCTGGGCACCTACTTGTATCCGTTGGTCTTCATGTTATTCGGGCTTACGCCAGTGACCATTCGAACGCTGAACAACTTCACGCTGGAATTGACCGACGCACCGAATCATCCTCGGTATCTGAGTGCCGTGGCATTGTGCGTATCGTTGCCCATTTTCGTTTCTCCTTTGGTTGGGTTGGTGATTGATGTTGCCGGGTTTGCTGTACCGTTCTTGTTGGTCTCGGCCCTGGTGATGACAGGCTGGGTGTTAACGTTTACCATACACGAACCTCGGCGTTCATGAACCTAATGTTGGCGTTGTTTGTGTCATTTGTGACGTCATTCCTGTTTCATTAGTACGAGC
>JAGQOZ010000279.1 GCA_020426955.1 Planctomycetales bacterium | reverse complement strand
TTGCTGCAGCACGCGTTCACTCGCCTTGACGGCCATGCCAATGGCGTCTTCCTGGGAATTGGCCCAGCGTCGAGTTTGAATGCCGGTGCGGCGCAGGATATCGTCGGCAGTGCGTCCCTTGGTGGACGCCACAACATGTTGGTTGTTGATCAGCCGACTCCCTTCCACAGTGGCCACGGTCGAAATGCCAACGTCAAACTGTCGGATATCCGAAGTTCGATGAGGAACACGCAGCCGGTCCGTATTGCGACGGCGGCTCAGCACGGGCGTGGTCGAATGGTCCTGAGCAGCGCGAATGGGACGTTGTTCGGATGGTTTGACTCGAGCGATCGGCGATCCAACATTGACCGTTTCTCCTTCGGGAACCACAAGTGATTCAATTTGTCCGGAAACGGTGCTGGTCAGTTCGAAGACAGACTTGGTTGCTTCCACGGACGCCACCACGTCACCTCGTTGAATGTGATCCCCTTCTTTGACCATCCATTCGACCAAGATAATCGTTTCGTCCGCAGGTCCGGAACCGACTGCGTCAATCGATGCCAGTCCGTCGTCTTCCGGCTGTTCGGTCTGTTCCCATTCCAGATCCATGTCCAGCAAATCGGCGGCGGTCGCCAGCACTCGTTCAAACGACGGCAACAGTTCCAATTGATTGGCAAAATTGCACGGGACATGGGTGTCTGGCCGAGTGACCCGGCGAGCCGCCACGGGGACTCGAGTTTTTTCCGCCACGGTGGCCACAACTTCCGCGCCGATGCCACACGTGTGATTGTCTTCGTGAACGACGACTAGGCGAGCGGTCTTTTCGGCGGATGCGATGACGGTTCGTTCGTCCCAGGGTGACAGCGAACGTAGGTCCAAGATTTCGGATTCAACGCCGACTCGTTCGAGTGCTTCGGCTGTTTGTTCGCACACTTTCACGGTGTTGCCCCAGGCGACGAATGTGATGTCTCGTCCCCCACGAACTCGTCTGGCCGGACCGACGGGGACAAACTGTTTGGCAACGTCTGCTGACGTGACGTTCTTGGGATCGTTTAGACAGGCTTTGGGATACAAGAACAGTGTGGGACGTCCTGATTCGAAGGCGGCGTTCAGCATGCCCGCCGCGTCGGCGGCGGTGGACGGCATGAAGACGTCTAGGCCTGGAGTATGTGCCATCCACGCTTCGCCCGTTTGCGCGTGGAACGGGCCAAGACCTGGTCGATACGCGCCGCAGGCCGCCATGACAATGACCGGGCATTCCCATTGACCGGCGGTTCGCCAATACATGGTGGCCAATTCAGACGTGATTTGGTTGTTGGCTAAAGGCAGAAAGTCGGCGAATTGAATAAACGCCACCGGTCGCTGGCCGGCCAGAGATTGTCCGATCGAGACGCCCAAGATGGTTGATTCAGACAGAGGCGAATTTTTTACTCGTCCTGGAAACTGGGTGCTAAGTCCGCTGGTGACACCAAAGACATCGCCCTTGGGATCTTCAATGTCTTCGCCAAACAGGGTCACTCGTGAATCATTCTGCAGTCGATGCCGCAAAACTTCTCGCATGGCATCTCGCATGGTCAACTTGGTGTCCGTGTCTTCGCCTCGGAACTCGCGACTCGGATGCGTCAGCTCGACGGGTAGTGATTTCTTAGCGTCAAACGCCGCGACGGGTTCGGGCCCGGCAAACGACCTAGCTTCCGCTGAAGCAACTTCGTGGGCGGCCCATTCGTAAATGGATTGAATTTCTTGATCGGTTACGCCCAGCGATCGGAGCGCCGCTTCGCAACGCTTGAGTGGATCGCCGTTTTGCGCAGCGTGTTCCAGGTCTTCGCGCGAACGATACAGCGCTTGGTTGTCGGCGTTCGTGTGGCTGGACAGGCGTTCGACATCCAGCACGACGATGGCGGGTTGCCGCGTTGATCGCATCTGTTGGACGATGGGGCCGAAATCTTGATGCACCTGAACGACGTCTCGACCATCAACGCGGTGGATGGGAATGCCATGAAACGAATCCGATTTCTGATCGGTCGAATAGAACGTCTTGCGTTTGGTTTGTGTGGAAATAGCCCAATGATTATCTTCGACCAGGAATAGGACCGGCAACGATTCTCGGTAAGCTTCACCGCAGGCTTCCATGAATTCGCCTTGCTGCGTGGTGCCGTCGCCCAGACCGCACAGGACAATCGGTCGTTCCGATTGATGCTTGATCGTGGTAGCGACTCCGACCGACTGCAGCGCATTGTTGCCAACGGGTGTGACCATGCTAAGCAAGTTGCGTTGGCGGTGACAGAAGAACGCGCTCATGCGTCTTCCCTGCGATGACGATTCGGCTTTGCAGAACAGGCTGTCAAAAAATTCGCGCACGGGAACGCCCATGGCTAGCAAGAAAGCGCGAGACCGATAGTGTGGATGGAGCCAATCGCATGGCGCGAGGTGATCGGATAGCCCTACGGTTGCTTCGTGTCCTGCACCGGAGAGGTGAAAGAACGCTTCACCTCGGCTAGTGATTTCGTGTTCTGCTTGATCGATTCGCCTCGCTAAGGCCATGTAGCGAAACAATTTGACTAAATGCTGCTTATCCATCGCAATTTTTTCATAATATTGGATGTGTCGATCCATCGGGCCGGATTTGTAACCGAAAGCACCATCGGTTGAAACGCCAAAAATCGACACTGAATTGACTGGCATAGCAGCTAAAGACTGCTATATTGCTGTAATCGACCGAAGTTGTAATATCCGCACAATGAAAAATTGTCGGGCCAATCCGTGTTTTTCTCCTGTGGTCGAGGTAAACTAGTGGATTAGGTGGCCTCGCATTCCCTCCTACCTACCTGCCCGAGCCAGCCGAGCCGCGTTCGCTTTCGCAGAACGGACTAGCCAGCAAGATTTAGAAAGCGAACTCAACTTCCTAAGGTCAGAAAGCATGAATTGCTTGCGAGTCGGATTTTTATCTGCCCAAGACTATTTCGATAGAAACGTGTTTTCGGGAACGCTTTATTCCATGCATCAAGCGTTGTCAGGTCATCCTGATGTTCAATTGGTGAATTTGGGCAAGACAACGTTTGACCGATCTAGGCCCGCAATAAAACGTTTGGCCAGGAAATTCCGCCCTAGTGCGGTACGATATTTGAGCCGATTTGCAGCTCGAGCGAAAAGGCACATGCAGCGCGCAAGCTGTGACGTTTTGTTTGCACCAGTCGCTTCCAGCGAGATCTTCCAGATTGCCGAATTCTCCTGTCCGCTTGTATTTGCTACAGACGCCACCCCGGGACTATTGCAGCATTTCTACGGCTCTTACGCTAACGACCAGGAATATCGGCGCGCGGTAGAACGCGAAGAATTTGTCATTTCCAAGTGCTCTCGCGCGATTTATTCCTCCAAATGGGCGGCCGAAGCGGCGATGTCAGAATTTGGAATTTCTGAAGATAAAATTTCGCGAGTTGCATTTGGCGCCAATTTGGATTCGATCCCGCCAGCCAATTTGCTGACGCATGACACTTCCGATGGCACCTGTCGTTTGTTGTTTGTAGGAAAGAACTGGCAGCGAAAAGGTGGACAAATTGCTGTCGATACAGTGCATGCGTTGAATGACGAATTCGACGTGCCGGCGCACCTGACCATTCTGGGCTGCAAGCCGCCCAACGTGGCGAATTCGGAACGAATACGGATCATCCCGTATCTAAATAAGAACGTCCCTTCGCAGCAGGACGAGATTATTCGGCTGTTGCTGAATTCCCATTTCTTTATTTTGCCCACGCGTGCGGATTGTTCGCCGATTGTGATGTGTGAAGCAAATGCCTATGGATTGCCTGTCATTTCGACCGATGTGGGTGGCGTTCCCTGTATTATTCGCAACGGCGTCAATGGCATGAGCCTTCCACTGAATTCGAATGGCTCGAAATTTGCTGAAACCATTTGTAGTTTGTTCCGCAATTCCGATTACACGTCGCTAGTGGAAAGCTCGCGTCGAGAATACGATACTCGGTTGAATTGGGGAGCATGGGCTGAACAAGTCGTATCGATCCTCAAAGCGGAAGCGAATGGGGTTCGAATCACAGAACGACATTCAAAATCACCAAGTGAAGTAAAAGGCATTGAGAACTGCGATGAAGAGCCCAGTAATTGCGATCGGGTTAGACTCGGCTGAACCACGAGTCATCGAAAAATGGCTGGATTCCGGCAAGCTTCCCCTGATGAACCGCGTGCGAGAAGAAGGCACATACGGGCGGCTGGAGAATTTTGACGGCTTTAGTGCGGAAACACCTTGGACCACATTTATTTCGGGATGTTCTCCCAAGACAACGGGATATTGGTCTCCGTTAAAGTTTGTCGAAGGCACCTACGGTGTCAAAACCTTGGCGGCGTATGACTATAAGGATTATCCTCCTTTCTACGCGAATCCGGATCTGCGAGTCGCCGTCTTCGACGTTCCTCAAGTTCGCCCTGACAAGCGAGTGAACGGGATTCAAGTTGGTGCTTGGGGAGCCCATTCGCCACAGGTTCCCCAGAGTTCGATTCCCGAAGGTCTTTACGACGAAATCATTTCCAAATACGGACCACACCCCGCACTGCATCGTGACTATTGCGTTTGTGTTGACCTGAAGACCACACTGGCGCTAGAACCGACACTGAAGACGGGAATTGAGCGACGCGGAGCGGTTTGTCATGACTTATTGAAGAAAGAGCCGTGGGACTTGTTCATGACCGTGTTTGGCGAAGCGCACGCGGCGGGTCACAATTTCTGGCATATGAGCCAGCCAGAACACCCGTTGTACGAACACTTCAGCAAGAAGGTTTCGCACGATCCCATGTTGGCTTCGTTTGAAGCCATGGATACGGCCATGGACAACATCCTGAAAGCCGCTCCGGATAACGCCAACATCGTTATCTTCTCGGCTCACGGCATGCAGCCCAACACTATGGATTTGCCCAGCGCCACGTTCTTGCCGGAATTCATGTATCGATTTTCGTTCCCTGGCAAGACCGCTCTACTGGCCGGAGAATACGGCACGCCCGTTCCACCTCATATCACACAGATGGAACATTCGTATTGGGAACGCCATGTTTGGAATACCAAAACGGACTCCACGGCACTGCAGAGATTCCTCCGCAAAGTAGTTCACAATCGTTTGATCAAATACCTCGAACCCTTCTTTGAAGACGTTTCTGGTACCAAGGATTTGATTCCGCCCGTGACGTTGGCCAGTCGATCGCGAGTGGTCGCGTTCGAACCCGCTTCTTGGTATGTTCCGCTTTGGCCACAGATGAAAGCCTTTGCATTGCCTTCGTTCTCGGAAGGTTACATTCGAATCAATCTTAAAGGTCGCGAACCGCAAGGTATCGTTGATCCCGAAGACTATGATTCGTTGTGCAACGAGATCATTGAAAAGCTGAAAACGCTCAAGTGTGCTCGTACCGGTGTCACCATGGTTCGCGATGCCATTCGAACTCGTGATTCTGCCGCCGACCGAGATCCCAAGCGACCCGATGCCGATATCGTCATCTTGTGGCAAGAAGATTATGCCAGTGACGTCTGCGAATCGCCCGAATTTGGTCGAATTGGCCCAGCGCCTCACTATCGATCTGGCAGCCATCGACCAGAAGGCTTCATCATGGCCAGCGGACCCAATGTGCATGCCAATGGCGAATCCTTCTATGGGCACGCTCTGGATATTGCTCCGACGATCCTGAGCCTGATGAACGCTCCGATTCCTGAGCACCTTGAAGGCAAACCGCTTGAATTCGCGCAGCAAGCCAGTGCTACGCACGGTTAGGGAAATCCGCGAATAACTAGCGTCGATTTCAAGAAACCAAAGCCTCGAGCTGAGCACTCGAGGCTTTTTTCTGCGCTAACAATTCGCTTTGATATGGAGTATCCAAAATGCATTCTTCGTCATCGTTGCACCACGCCAGTATCTTGTTTGCGGCCCTGCTTTCGATTGTTTGTTGGTTGTCCGCCGTGGCGCAAGCCCAGAATGCGGCGAACGCTGATCGCTCGCGTTGGTTTGAACGTGCCATCGTGGGCATGGAAGTCGGTCCGACAGGGGCTCAGTTCGGTCATAGCGATCCGACCGACGTACGTTATTGCTCGAAGTGGAACGGTCAAGGCATAGTTCAAAAGTGCGTGGAAGCCAATGCCGAATATCTCGTGCTATGGCTGCGAGACGGCGACTTCGCCTACTACAACTCGAAACTCGTGCCAAAAGCGCCAGGATTGCTCGACCGCGATCCGCTTCGCGAAGCATTGGACGAGGCTGCCAAGCATAACCTGCCAGTCATCTCGTATTGCGTCGTGCAGCAAGGCGGCATTTACCTGCAAGATCATCCGCAGTGGAAGATGCGTGACGCGGAAGGGAATCAGATTGATCGGTTCTGTTACCATTCCGGCTATCTAGAAGCAATGAAACAGCTGGTTGCCGAACAGCTTGCCTACGGCATCGACGGTTTTCATATCGACATGCTGGACCAGGGATTTGGCAAGCCGTACGGATGCTGGTGTGACACCTGTCGCGAGAAATTCCGCGCCGAGTACGGCCACTCCATGCCCACTGGCGTTACATGGGACAAGGCGTGGGACGAAATGTTGGAGTTTCGTTACGCGTCCAGCGAACGCTTTGAACAAGAATTGACCCGTTACATTCGATCACTCAATCCTAACGCGACGGTCGACTACAACTACCATGGCAATCCTCCGTTTTCGTTCGAAGTTGGCCAGCGTCCCGTGCAGCACGCGGGTAATGGAGACTTTGTCACGGGCGAAACTGGCGTGTGGGGATTCAGTGCGTTGGGCGTTGGGCTGAACGCGGAATTTTATCGAGCGGCCACGCCGGGCGTGCCGTTTCAAGTAGCGATCCAACGTGGCGTACGTATGTATCACGATCAGACCACGCGGCCGCTGCACGATATGCGCTGGGAAACGCTCACGCTGTTAGCTCATGGCGCGTTCGTGACCCTAATCGACAAGACCGCGTTCGACGGTTCGCTGGATCCCATGGCCTACGAACGCATGGGCCAAGTACTGGCCGAAGCCAGAGCGAAACGAGCGCACTTTGGCCAGAATCCTGTTTTTGATATTGGACTCTATTTCAGCAGTCGCACGCGCGACTGGGTTGGTCGCGAAGAAGCCGCAAAGTACTTTCAATGTTTTCAAGGTGCTCATCAAGCTTGCGTTATGGAGCATCTGCAATTCGGCGTCATACTGGACGAAAACGCGACGCTGGACACGTTGCGACAGTTTCCCGCGGTCTGCCTTCCGAATGTCGCCATCATATCCGAACGCGAAGCGGAACTGTTTCACAACTACGTTCGCGAAGGTGGCAAACTGCTGATCACCGGCCACCCCGGTCAATTCGACGAACGGGGAAAACCACAGCAAAATTCCGTCCTGGCAGATCTGATTGGTGCGAGTGTGGTGGAACGTTTGGAATCGGAGGACAACTGGATCAGTGTCGGCGGCGAATCGTCAGACGATCTTCAGGAAAAGGCCATTGCGGACGAATTGCAAAGTGACTGGCCCTTTTTGGTCAAGGGCTCGGCGACTGTTTATCGGCCAACAACGGCTACTGGAATGGGCAAGCTTTACAAGCCGCACCGTACACAGCGTCAACGGCAGGGCAAGATGGGCACTGAATGGCCGATGAGTGCCGACGTATCGGTGGGCCCTGCCGTCCTGGTCAACGCATTCGGAAAGGGCATGGTCGTGACTTGTGCCGGTTCACCTGATTTTGCAACGGCGAGCGAACATGCACTGGTCGAAGATCGAGTGTTGTTTCGCAACCTGTTTCGCGCATTGCAGACCAAGCGCCGAGTCGTCGTTGATGCACCCGCCAACGTCGAGGCCGTCATTACCGATGATATGAATTCGCGCACGTTGCGAATCCACTTGTTAGCATACAACGCCACGCCTCGCACCACACCGCAAACGAATCGCCCGTATGTCTTGCCGGGAATGATCGAAGACGAACCAATCTACCGCGTCA
>JAGQOZ010000027.1 GCA_020426955.1 Planctomycetales bacterium | reverse complement strand
CGTCGTTTTGACAGCAGGTCCTTGATCGTGTCCGCGATTTGAGCCGTTACTGAGTTTCGGTGGATGTCATCTTTGTGGTGGCGGTACCAGAGGGTCCATGAGTTCGAGTCCAGTGACGTGGCCACAGTAAGAAACGTTTGGCACGAAAAGCACGTGTATTTTGTTGCGCCCCATTGAATGGGACCGATACTGAATCGTTTCGAGAAGAGCATCCATTCGTGGCTACATTCTAGACAGCGGTAGTCGTAGCCAATTGGCATGGTGCAGCTACTCCGGTCAGGCACAGAACTTTATTATTACGAGAAACCGTCGTGGTAAACCGGCATTTTCCGACTTATCGCGACGTCGGGATAATAGTTATCCCTGATTCCGGGATAATTATCCCCTCGCTCGCTGAAAAAAACAAGTCTGAAGGGGGCTTGATTTGGCCATTTTTTTTGAGACCATGACGACTGCACATGCGTATACATAATTTTCTACACAAGTGAGCGAGGGTGATGATGAATGGTAATGCGACGGGTTCGAGAGGTAGATATCAATCAGGTTCGGATCGACCCGATTGGGCAAGGATTTGGTTTGATAAATTAGTTCGCTTTCATCAGGTGAATGACCCCATTCGCTGGAAGTTTACAGAAGAAGACGTTATCGCCTTCTTGCGATCGAAGCTAAAGGCGGGTGTTCCGGCTTGGAAGCGACTGAAGATCGTGCAGGGACTGATCGAATATCGCAATCGAGTCATGCGGAGTTCGACGCCCAAGCTGGAGCCAATCCGGGCCAAGCTTCAAGAGATTGTGGTTCAAGAAAGGAATTCCAGCCAGGCGGGGCCTTCCATTGAAGAGCAGGTGGGGAAGATCAATCCCAATGAACCCGATGTCATTCAACAGATGCGCCGAACATTGCGACTGCATGGAAAGGAATACAATACTGAAAAGGCGTATGTCAAATGGATCAAACGCTTCATGAGGGCCAGATGCGTGACGCGATTGGTTGATTTTGAGGACCTGGGGGCCAAGGATATCGAGTCATTTTTGACCGATTTGGCGGTGGACGGTAACGTCTCGGCGTCGACACAGAGCCAAGCGTTTTACGGTTTGTTGTTCTTGTTCACGCATGTTCTCAAGAAGGACGTCCAGGGAATTGATGCGATTCGAGCAACAAAGCCAAAGTTAGTGCCGACGGTGATGAGCCAGCGAGAGGTCGCGGCGGTTCTTGGCGAAATGCGAGGCGTCTACTCGCTCATATCAAAATTGCTGTATGGATCGGGGATGCGAATTAGCGAGTGCTTACGGCTGAGAGTCATGGACATTGATTTTGATCTGATGCAGATTCGCGTTTATGGGAGCAAAGGAAAGAAAAGCAGATACGTTCCGTTGCCGAAAGATGTGGTGAAACCACTGAAAAGCTTGATTATGTGGCGAGAAGGGCTGCACGAGCAGGACCTTGCGGAAGGTACGGCATCTGTGTGGATGCCCGACGCGTTGGCTCGAAAGTATCCAAACGCACACCGCGAGTTTCGGTGGCAGTTTGTCTTTGTATCCGATCGTTTCTCGAAGAATCCGGTGTCTGGGAAATGGCACCGCCATCATCTGCACGCGAGCACCTACTCGAAACGATTGAGAAATGCCGTGTTAAACGCTCGAGTTCAGAAGCCGGTGACTTCGCACACTTTTCGACACTCGTTTGCAACACATCTTCTGATGAGTGGAACTGACATCAGAACAGTCCAGGAGCTGTTAGGGCATAACGATGTGGCGACGACGATGATATACACTCACGCCATCATTCGAACCGATTTGAACGTGGTGAGCCCCTTGGACAATCTCATGTCCTGCTAGGTTGCTAGGTGACCGAGCGGAAATCGCGAAACTGATTGGTCGCCAACGTCGGACGTATAGAAGATCATCAGTTTCGCGCCGATTGTGTCGGACAAGTCGATTGAGGGCCAGTTTTTTTGGTCTATCCATTCATTGCACTTTTTTCGTGCAGGACCGGACGGCTAGCACGCGAAGTGCTGTCGCACGCAAACGGCATTTTCGACGTTTCTACCTTGACGAATTCAAGTCGCCCGAATAACTTCCGCGTGAATTTAGTTTGACAGTCCGTCTTTCTCCGCGAAGAAGTCCCGCCCATGATCGGAAAACCAGGGTCCACGCGAATCGCCGTGTTGTTGCTGTGCAGCGTATTGGTTCCCAGTTCGTTGCTGTTCGGCCAATCGACTGGTGCAGCGTACGAATCGATTGCTTGCCAGAATCGGCGTCCATCTGAATTACGACCGATGCTGTTGGACTTGTTGCCCAAAGATGGCTCGGTGCATTTGGTGGCCGACGACGGCAGCGGACAAATTTTGATCAAGGCGAATGCCGAAGACATGCGTGCTGCTCGTACCGCGATCATTCGGCTAGACCGACCGCTGGAAACAAACGCCACTGCCGCTGATTCGAATCTCGCTTTTCGCGAACCAGTTCGTTCCGCACCGTTGGCTCGGCCACTGTCGTCGTTGGAAGCCAACGGTTCGAATCCCGCGGTCAATAGGCCCGCAACGGCGGCAACGGCGGCCAGACCGCTGAACAACGATTCGGTCAGCCGATTTGTAGCGTTGCCCTCGGACGCGGCGGCCATCGAACAGCGGTTTCAGACTTTGTTGGGACAACGTCTAAACCATGTCGCCAACGAAGGCATTTATTTGCTAACCACCGCCGCCGGCGAAACCATTGAATTTGAATTCGACTATCGACGACGAGGCGTCTTGGTGACCGCTCGTGTGGCGCTCGTCGACCAAGCAGCTCGTTTGCTACAAGCGGTTTCGCCAATGGCTCAAGCGGATTCGCGCACGGCGGTTGTTTCTATCGAACGAACCGATCCGTATCGACTGAAAGAAGCGATCGAAGCTTACCGAGGCCAAAACGGCAGTGACAATCGTTTGTCACCCGCAGGTTCGAATCGAACGAACCAACCCAGTCCCAATCACAGCAGTCAAGTCTTAGCTCCGGGCAGCGGTTTGGCGTTGGTCAACTATCTGTTTCAGGACCAAAACGCAGAAGCGTCCACAGCCGACTCGAACGATTCCGCCGCAACTGCTCCGGCTGCCGCCACCACGCCCGGCGGTTTAGACGTGGATGTGGAAGTGGAAACGTTGCCGGATTTGGATGTGATTATTCTTCGCGGGCGAAATCGTGACGTGCGGAAGCTGACAGAAATTATCCAAGAATTGGAACGCTTGAGCCGCGAGACTCAGCCGGCCATTCGCATTGTTCAGTTGCAACATGCCCAAAGTGAAGCGATCGCCACGATTGTGGAAGGCGTGCAAGAAGATCTAACCGGTCGGCGGCAAGGCCGAGTGAGCGTGACGCCGTTGGTGAAGCCGAATGCGTTGCTGCTGATTGGTTGGGGCGACGCCATCGAGTCGGTCGTAGAACTAATCCAGAAACTCGATACCCCCGTAGCGCCGGAAACGCAATTTCAGGTCTTTCGGCTGCGTAGTGCCAACGCCACGATTGCCCAGACCGCGGTCGCTCAGTTTTTTGCGAACCGCACAGGGCTTGGTCCCAAAGTTCAGGCCTTAGCGGACGTTCAGTCCAATTCGTTGATTGTGTACGCTTCGCCTCGAGACATGCAGGAAGTCCAGCGCTTGGTCGAATCGATCGATTCGCCGGCCAGTGACATGGTGAATCGAGCGGAAGTGGTGCCGCTGAAGAATTCGCTGGCCACGGATCTGGCTGCCACCTTGCAGACGGCCATTCAATCAACGGACGGTGCAGGACAACCGACTGGCGTGCTGGAACTATTGACCGTGGACGCGGCGGGCGAGCAGTTGATTCGATCGGGAATTTTGTCTCGAGTGAAAATCACGGCGAACGCTCGGAACAATTCGCTAATCATCAGTGGCCCCAAAGAAACAGTGCCGATGATTCGCGCCTTGATCAATGAACTCGATTCGCCCGGCGCGGTCGCGCAGATCAAGGTCTTCCGAATTCTGAATGGTGACGCCACCAGTCTAGTGCAGATGTTGCGTTCGCTGCTGCCGACGCAAACCGGAGCGAACATCGGTCCTCAACTGCCCACGGCGGACGGCGATACTTCGTTGGCGCCGCTGCGTTTTGCGGTGGACAACCGGACCAACAGTATTATCGCCACGGGTGGTGCAGGTGATTTGGAAATTGTTCAGGCGTTGCTGCTTCGCTTAGACGAAAAAGATATTGCCGAACGGCGGAACGAAGTTTATCGACTAAAGAACGCGCCGGCGATTGACGTGGCGGCCGCGATCAACGAATTCCTGCGAAGTGAACGCATTGTTTCGCAAGCAGCCCCTGGCGTGCAAAATCCGTTTGAACAGATTGAAAAAGAAGTGGTGGTGGTGCCCGAACCGGTTCGGAACACCTTGATCATCAGCGCCACGCCTCGTTACTTTGACGAAATTGAACGCTTGGTCCAAGAACTGGATCAAGAGCCGCCGCAAGTTATGATCCAAGTGCTGATTGCGGAAATCACGCTGGGCAGCCAGACCGAGTTTGGTGTTGAACTGGGTTTGCAAGATTCCGTGTTGTTTGACCGTAGTCTGTTAGGCGAACTGGTAACCACAACCACCACGGATCAGACGTCCACAGCAGCGGGCATTGTCACTTCGACTCAACAGATCATTCAGGCCGCCACCAACGAACCCGGTTTCAACTTCAACAACCAACCGTTGGGCAACAGCGGCAGCACCAAGGCGCTGCAGAATTCTGATCGAGTAGGATCGCAGGGCTTGTCCAGCTTTGCGGTGGGTCGAGTGAATTCGGAGTTGGGTTTTGGTGGTTTGGTGTTGTCGGCCAGTAGTGACAGTGTGAGCGTCTTGCTGCGAGCGTTGCAGGAATCGCGAAGATTGGACGTGCTGAGTCGGCCTCAGATTCGAACCTTGGACAACCAAACGGCCTTCATTCAAGTAGGCCAACGTGTGCCTCGCATTGTGCAATCGAACGTCACGGACGGTGGTCGGCAAACCAACGAAGTGGCGTTGGAAAACGTCGGTTTGATTCTGGGCGTGACGCCTCGGATCAGTCCCGCTGGCACGGTGGTGATGGAGATTGACGCGGAAAAATCTTCGTTAGGCCCTGAAGCAGAAGGGATTCCCGTTTCGTTTGCGCCGGACGGAAGTGCCATTCGTTCGCCTCGCATTGACACCACTACGGCTCAAGCCACGGTCAGTGCTTCCAGCGGTGAAACGATTATTCTGGGCGGATTGATCACTAAGGAAACCCAAGCGATCACTCGCCGAGTGCCTTATCTTTCGGACATTCCGTTGTTAGGTAACGCGTTTCGGTTTGATTCCAGTGCGCATCGTCGCAAAGAGCTGTTGATTGTGTTGACGCCACATGTGATACGGAGTCCGGAAGATTCCGAGCGAATTAATCAGATTGAAATGGCTCGCATGTCTTGGTGTGCCGCCGATGTGTTTGAAGTGCATGGTGACATGGGATTGTCATCGCAAATGACCATGTTTGACGAATCGGCTCCGGCGGTGATCTATCCGCACGAGAATCCTCGGGGAGTTCCTTCGCCCGTGGAAGCTCCGGGCCTGGATGCGATGCCGCCCGGCGAATATGAAATTCCCAGTCCGGTCCCTTCGCCCACGCCGTTCGGTTCGCTGAATGGTCCAAGAGGTGACGGCGTTGATGGGCGGCAGGCGGACAGTCGGCAGGTTCGCGCAGACGCGATTCAGGACGAACGCATCGCGCCCACTCGATATGCAACCGAATATCAACCGACCAATACGCGAACGAACCGATACGGACAAACGCCCATTGACTATACGCAATATATTGTGCCATCTGCCAATTCGCAGCAGACAGCTACCATTGGGCGGCGGGCGGACACGTCGCGGTGACTTGGTATTGTTTTGAATTCGCAAGATCAGGGGCTAATGCCTTTTCCAGAGCGACCTTCAATTTTCAGGATCATGCCGAAATGGATGTTCACACTTGTGCAACGCGACAACTTCGCTGGCTCGCCGGAGTGCTATTCGTGATGAGCGCTGCGTGCGTGGGCTGTGCGCAGTGGAAGATTTCGGACGCCAAACTGCCGTGGAAGAAAGAGCCTCAGTCGGTGCGGCCGACTAGAATTGTGCCGATGTGGACCGATACCATTTTGTACGAATCGGGAAAGCCGGGAGTACGAGGCTTTGGGGCTCGGATCTATTTCTATCCGGACGAAGGCACCGACCCAGTGGAAGTGGACGGTTCGCTAGTGGTGTATGCTTTTGACGGCGACAGCTACGACGCCCACATGCCGGTACCGGAAAAGAAATTTGTTTTCACTGCGGAACAGTTTGCGGAACATCACAGTGTGACCAAAGTCGGGCATTCGTACAGCGTGTGGTTACCTTGGGATGAAGTGGGCGGTGAAGCCAGGCAGATTACACTGATCACTCGCTTCCACGGTGCGGACGGTACGGTGGTGGTGTCCGAACCAAATCGAAAGCTATTGCCGGGGATTCGTGGCAAAGAGGCCAGCGAATCGACAGGTGTGCAGCAGGCCAGTTACCAACAACAAAGTGGACAGGCCAATTCAAAGAACGGCGCGATGTCGCCGATTACGATTGATTTGCCGCCGAGTTTTGTGCGTCGGTTGCGCGATGCCAATCGTCGCGAACAAGGCTATTTACCGCAACGCGCAGAGGATTTACGATCCGAAACAAGCACAGAGGATGCGAATTCGGCGTCGTCAGCGGTGCCGCTGCAGTCGATTCCGCAGGACGGACAGGTACGTTCGTACAACAGTGACGGCGCGCAGGTTACGGTTGGGGGACAGGGTCCGCAGGAGCTTCCGTATCGTTCAAGACTGTCAACTCATTTCGCAGATCGTGGACTTCCGGCTCGAACCGCAGGTACGACTCGGCCAACCGTTTCTGTTCCGCGGAGACAACCGTACCTCTCAGAACCGTTGTCTGGCCTTCCACCAACACCTCGATATTCGCTCCCAACGCCTCGCTAACAAACCGGTTCAGTTTGGCGATTCGATCTGGCGGTAGTTGAACCGTTTGTCGAGCGTCAAAGTCAAAGGCCACTTGCAATTTAGGCAGATACATTTGACCGGTCGGAGCGGGTTGCAGTGGAGCGTTGATGCTGGCGCCGGTGTCTTCGTTAATGCGTAGCCCGGTGGCCGCAGACCGAACCAAGACGCCGCCAATTTGTTCGCCTCCGACAAACCCCGTGGAATCTCGACGATCCGAACCGACAAAATCGGTCGCTCGTCGATTGCCGCGAACAAACCGTTCGTTGAATTGCAATTGGCCCGTCTGTTCCTGTGACGCCATGGTCCTTGAATTTCCTGCACCGGGTCCTTGGCGACGCGTCAATGGACGTCCTACGGTGCGCTGCCCAAACATTTGCGCCGATGCAGCGGCGTCCAGCGCCATGACCAGGCCACACACAAGCACCATCATCCGTGTCGATTTCAACCATGGATTTGAGTTCGATACGATTCGTGGGGAATCGGCATGGGACATGGCAAGACTTTCGCGCGTGATGTGTTGAGTTGATTAGTGCGTTGAGTGGCATCCATTTTTCGCTGGCGAATTTTCTGGGAATGCCAGCGAAAAGTGAACGCCACGCGGGCCGCACGACCCGCATGGCGTACGTGGATCTACGCGGTCGAATCTTCGTCCGCAACAGGTTCTGGTTTGGTTGCCGCCGCCGCAGTTTTTTCTTTGTTGGACTGCAAGGCTGCAGCTTCGGCCAACTGTTGGTCCTTCAAGTTTAGCAGCGAATCTGGCAAATTCACTCCGCCAATATCTTTCATGACTTGCATCATGGGTGGCAGCGTGTTGGCCATGCCGCTCAGGAAGTTGGCCGTGTTCGTACGGCCATTTTGACCGCCGTTTTCCCAGACGACGACTTTATCGAACTTGATATTCGAGATCGCTCGGGCCGAAGCTTCGGCCAAGTTGTCTAGGTGCTCCAGCATCATCAGTTGGAACGCTTGATCGGCACCACCGCAGGCGTCGACGATTTGGCGCAAGCCGTCACCCTTCTTGGCCAGGATTTCAAAGTTACCTCGAGCTTCCGCGTCCAGTTTGGCAAAGATGGCGTCCGCTTCGGCTCGGGCTTCAATGCGACGACGTTCGGCCGCGGCTTCGGCATCGACAATGGTTCGTGCTTTTTCAGCAAGCGCTGGAGCTTCCAGTTTGGCACGTTGTTCCGCTTCCACTCGTTCTGCTTCCGCCAGCGCGGCCTTGGCCATGGCGCGGTTTTGCGTTTCCAAGACTTTGGCTTCGGCTTCTTTTTTACGGCTTTCACCAATTTCGTAGGCTTCCGCTTTGCGAACCGAAAGTTCGGCTTGCGAACCGGCAATCTTGGCTTGGGCTACGTTTTCACCGTCGATGGCGGAAGCGTCGGCTTCGGCCACCTGAACACGCATGTTCCGTTCGGCCTCTTTGATCTGCGCTTGTTGCAAGAACTGAGCGGTTTGTTCGCCGACCAGCTGTTCTTTGCTGAGTTCGGCGACGCGAATGGCTTCGTCACGAGTGGCTTCGCGAGTTCCCACGGATTGGTCTCGTCGCGCCTTCGCCACTTGAATCGATTTATCTCGTTCCGCTTCGGCGACTCGAGTTTCACCTTTGCGTTCTTCTTCTGCTACGTCGGCGCGAGCTTGCTGGATAGCTTGCGAAGCGGCTTTTTGGCCGATGGCGTCAATGTAGCCCGATTCGTCCGTGATGTCGGTGATGTTCACGTTGATCAACTGCAAGCCGATCTTGTTTAATTCCGGCTCCAGCGATTGTTGAATGTGCTGCAGGAAGGTGTCGCGGTCACGATTGATCTCTTCGATGCCCATCGAAGCAATGACTTGTCGCAACTGACCGAAGATGATTTCTTCTGCTTGTTTGCGAATTTCAGCCGTGGATAATCCTAGCAAGCGAATCGCCGCTTGGTGCATGACACCGGGTTCCGTACCAATGGCCACGGTGAAAACGCTGGGCACGTTTACTCGGATATTTTCCGAAGACAACGCACCTCGCAAAGGGACTTCAATCTGAATGGGATCCAAGCTTAGGTAGGCGTAGTCTTGAATCAGCGGAATGACAAAGGCGGCGCCACCGTGGATGGTTCGCGCGGCTTCGCCTTTTTTTCCAGTCTTACCGTAGATCACTAAGACTCGGTTACTGGGACAGCGTTTGTACTGTTTTGCCAGCAGCAAAAGCATGGAAACCAAGACCACCATCACTGCAATGGCGATTACCGCCAGCGATTGCAGGGGAAGGTCGGCAAACAAGATCCAATTCATAGTGTTACCCTTCAGAAAGTTTCTCACCCAAGTACGGTCAATTCGTCCAATTACCATAGCTTGGCGCGTACGGTGGGCGCCAAGACCGGAAACGTGTGCCTACAAACGATGTCGAACGCTATTCGCTGCTCACGGAAGTCAGCAACGGTTCCACGGAAAGTGTCGTAGGCGTGACCACATCCACCACAACGACTCGCGTTCCCGTGATCAGCTTTTCGGTGCACGATGTCATTGCGGGATATTCAGCAATGCGCCCTTGAACTTGGAGCTGCACCTTGCCGGTTCCGGATTGACTAGGCGGAATCGGGATGTACACGGTCCCCTCCAAGCCGATGGACGATTGAATGCGCAACGTCCCATCCTGCCGAAGGGAATATAGCTTTCGCATCAGCCAGTGAACGGAATACATGGCGGTAATTCCGGCGACGCAGCCGAACAACACGGCAACCACGTCTCCTAGTCCGGATTGAACGGTCGCCATTCCGACAAGTCCGAAGAAAGTCACAGCCGCCACAACCGTGCGAAACGTGACGACTCCAAAAAACCACGTAGAACCGTGATCCAGAATCGGCGCACCGTGATCCGAATCAAAATCACTGCCGAGATCACCATGGAAATCAGTCGGGACATCGTCCGGAACGTCGTCAGGCAGGTCATCTACCACGTCGAAGTCCAAGCTGTCCGAACCAAAACCAATCAGCAGCAGTGCGAACTGGAACAGGAACACCGTTCCTCCGACGACAGCACAGATCGTAAATGCGTTAAACAACATGACAATCGTCCTCGCGTTCAAATTCAGGGGACTTTAGAGTGGCTAATCTGCGAGTAATTCGACAGTTGGGCTGGAATCTTGTCCCGGCAGTATACCAGAATTCCGTCCAATTCGATTTTCTTTACACCCGACCCCCAAAAGTCGTCTCTCGGTTGGTTCGACAAATTTGCTACAACCATGCTTTCAGGAGTCATCGGTTCGCGGCCCTAAGCTAAGAAACTACAGGGAAATCCGTTATCACGAATAGAATCTGGGAACTTCCCCAGATGCGGCCACGTCCCATGACTAGCAGAACCCAATGAATACGGACCACGATTTTATTGACGCCGCCATCACCGGAGATACGGCCGCGTTTGGGCAGCTGGTACTGAAATATCAGGACCGATTGTTCAACACGCTGGCTCACGTGATCGGCTGCGCGTCGGAAGCCGAGGATGTAGCACAAGAGGCGTTTGTTCAAGCGTTTATCAATTTGAAGTCGTTTCAACGCAAAAGCAGCGTTTACACTTGGCTTTATCGCATTGCCCTTAATAACTGGATTTCTCGAACTCGACGAACCAAAAAACAGCAATCGATTCAGCATGCAATGGAAGTCGCCGGCGAAGAACCGGTCAGCGCGAACTCGGCACCCGATCAGCCTTTGGAGCGAAGGGAACGAGTGGAACTGGTGCAGCAAGCGATTGCCCAGCTAGAAGATGAACAACGGATGGTGATTGTCTTACGAGAAATCGAAGGCTGCGATTATGAACAGATTGCGGAAATTTTGGAGATACCGTTGGGAACCGTACGCAGTCGACTACATCGAGCTCGATTGCAGCTGAAAGAAAAATTGAAGGGAGTATTTCAAGAGAACATTTAGTGACGTGGCCACGATTCTCCTAAGTAAAAGATTCGTCACCTCATCCACTACGAATAGCAATCGATACGTGTATCGAACCAACACTCCGTGTTATTGACAGAAATATCATGAGCAAAGAGTCAGAACAATCCCCAGACGAATTGATCAGCGCTTTTGTTGACGGCGAACTGACCGGCAACGAATTGGCTCGCGCGCAGGAACTGTTGACCTCCAGCGCCCAGCATCGTCAGCTACTAGCCGATTGGAAAGCATTGCGAGCCACGTTGCAGGAACTTCCGTCTCACCGCGCATCTTCGTCGTTTGCTCAACAAGTACAACAACAGTGCCAGGCCGCCCTGGACAACGCTTCGACCGATTCGCAGGTCGAGCGGAAGTCGTCAGCTGTCCCAGACGCCGCACCTGATGCGGGTGGTGCTTCCGTGTGGGCTCGCCGTCTGTTTTGGCCTCTCATGGCAGCGGCTGCTGGAATATTGTTGATGGTCTTTGGCGAACCGGCTCGTAAAGGAGAGTTAGCGAACGCACCTGATTCCAACGCGGCGTCGATGCGGACTGAAGTGGCTGAAGCGGAGGGAATGGATCGCGAACTCCGACGAAGCGGAGCTGCTACCCAAGCCACTATTCAATCTGGCGAATTTGCCGCAGACACATTGACTCGATCCGCTCAACCTGCCAATCGACAACCGGGCCTCTTGGAAGAAGCTCCAGCCGACGCTGCGTTTGCCGATGGCTTTGCCAACGACTTTGCTGTTCAGCCGCGGCCTTCGGCATTGGCCGATTCACCGGAAATACAAGCACTAAACGAGACGTCGCTGCAGCAAGCAGTGCTTTCGATTCGAGTTCGCAAGGACGCGCTGAATACCGGTCGGCTGAATCGCATCTTGGCGGACAATTCGATCACGCCTGCTCCGACCGATGCAGACGAAGAAGTGGCCACGGACGTTCCGCCGGATGTGAATCAATTGATGTTGAATCGGTTCGGTCGCACGACGTCGCTGCAGAGTCGACAGTTAGGAATCAACGGTGCCGATGTGGAAACGGTCTTCTTCAATACCACGCAACGCAATTACCGCCAATTGGTTTCGGAAATCATGAAGAACGATGCTGATTTTCGAGTGACCAATCAGTTTCAGCTGGCCGGAGAAACAAAGAATTTGACCGAACTATATCGTTTGGCCGAAGGCGATTTCCAGGCCGCTGGCAAGGTTGCGGCGGCCACTGCCAAGAGCGACGATCTTGCGAAACCGCCGGTCAACAGCCAGATCCCTCAAGAGAATCAGGCCTTCGAATTGAATCAAGACGAAGCGACCGAAGCCGATCTGCCGTTAGGTTCTGAAGAATCGGCCGAGCCAGATCAGCCGGTGCAAGTGTATTTTTTCTTGCAGCCAGTGGAAGCTGTAAAACAATGATGATTCGCCTTTCCGCAAATACGCTTGGCTGCCGTTGCCTGTAGAATGCTGCGACTTAGGCTTTCTTGGCAAGACGTCTTTGCATGAATGATCGGGGGCAAAACGTGGGCGAGGCCTATCCAAAGAAGTTGTTTCTTACCAGTCTGAAGCGGTGCGAAGCCAATCCGGGTTTCTTGGCGTCGTTTTACGAACGCTTCATGAAGTCATCAGACGAGGTCGCTCGGTATTTTCGCTTCACCAATTTCGAAAAACAGCACAAGATGCTGATGAAGTCGCTGGAATTATCAGCGCGCGCCACAGAAGGGGACCGCGAAGGGCTTCGAGAAATCGCGATGCGAGCCGAAACACATTCTCGGCCCTATCTCAACGTGCGGCCGCCATTGTATCAGCTTTGGCTCGACTCCCTCATTGCCGCCGCTTCCGAATTTGATCCCGAATGGGACGATGAAACCGAACAGGCCTGGCGACGAATACTCGGCTTCATCATCAAGCACATGGTGTCGCATTACGATGGCTAACGCGTTTTGAAGTTGCGCAATCGCGTTCTTTCCGTGAAGTATCCCAGCCGGAAACGTAAGTGACGGACCGCAGAGGCTCCGTTCTTCCCTCACTTACGTTTCGGGGTAGGAAAACTTACGTTTCGGGGTAGGAAAAACACGCAACTTCAAAACGAACGCGCGAATATTTCGGCGCTCAACTATCTCGCTGCCGGCAAAAAGCCAAAATGTCCGCCACATCCGTAGGCAAATCGCCCACCGGTTCTGATTTCTTTTCTGCAGCCGGAGGATCTGCGGCGGGAGCGTCCGCCACCGGTTCCGGTGCGGGCTTGGCTGCAGGAGTTGCCGATCCACCACGAGCGGCCGCCAGGATATCATCCACAGACATCGATTTGGAATCGGCAGCAGGTTTGGGTGCTGGCTTCTCTTTGGCCGGTGCCGCGCCACCACGAGCAGCCGCCAAGATGTCGGCCGCGCTCATTCCGGCTGGTTTTGCAGCGGCCGGTTTCGGTGCCGCCGCGCCGCCTCGAGCGGCCGCCAGAATATCTGCTGGAGACATTCCGCCACCGCCTGCGGCTGGTTTCTTGGCTGGAGCAGACGGCTTTTTGGGAGCCGCTTTGGCTGCGGGTTTCTCCGGCGGTTCGATCGGTTGGTCTACGACTTTCAGAAAATCAACATCAATATCAAACCAACCGATATTGTTGGCGGAATTCAGGAACTCCACTAACGCGCGGCCGTTCATGTTGACCGTTTTCACGACGCCGGTGAGGTTGCGAAATCGACGCAATTCGGCGAGCGAAGCATCTACGATCACGTATTTGTCGGTGTATTCGCTCTTGAGCTTCTCGATATTTTCAAACACCATCGACGTGTTTACTCCCGAAATGTTGAATTCAAACCAAGCCAACCTGATTAGATTTTCTTCGAATTTCTCCACAGATCAAGGCGGGCGAACCTGAAAACGCCGATCTATCTGCCTATTCCTCCACCTGCCGTTTTCCGGACAACGTCGTATTTCCAACGAACCGTCACGGGAAAAGTAGCGTCGGCCGCCAAAACGGTGGTAATCTGAGCCAGCTGATCACCTACATTTCCATCCGAGCCGAGGCCCTGGCAGTGCAGGTCCAGGTGCCGGCCCATTTCCACGGCCCCCAGACGATACGTAGATCCTAGGAAATTCGGGGCGTCCTTCATGCGGCAGGCCACATCAAAGACCAGACAGTCCGAATCCGCAGAAACGGCCATAGACCAATGGCTGGCACCGGCCATTCCGACGGCAAACAGACACCGATTCCCCGGCGCAATTTCCTGGAAATGGACCTGTTGCAACGGCGGACTCAGTGGCCAGAGATCTTGGCCGTCTCCGTCCACAGAGACCCATTCATCCATAATCTGACCATGCTGCAAAGCCACCAATTGATGGACGTACCGGTCATGTTGCCAGTGGAACCTGACTGAAATACCGCTATTCGCTGCATCGACGTTGTCCAGCTGGAATGATTCGGGATTAGACATGACATTCTTGTTCGAACCAGACTAGTCTGTCTTGACTCGCCACTTCAAATACGATTCCAGAAAACCATCAATGTCGCCATCCATGACCTGATGAAAATTGCCGACGGAATAGCCCGTACGACTATCCTTCACTCGCTGATCCGGATGCAAAAAGTAATTGCGTATTTGCGAACCGAACCCGACCTTGGCTTGATCTTTGTATTTCTGAGCTTGTTCGGATTCTCGCTTTTCTTCTTCGATTCTTGCCAAGCGAGCACGAAGCATCTTCCACGCCGACGCTCGATTTTTATGCTGGCTCCGTTCGTTTTGACACTGCACCACGATACCAGTAGGTACGTGTGTTAGTCGAATGGCGCTATCGGTCTTGTTCACGTGCTGACCGCCCGCACCACTGGCGCGAAAGGTGTCTTCGCGAACATCCGACTCTTTCACGTCCACGTCGACGCTGTCCGAAATTTCCGGCGCAACATCCACAGCGGCAAAACTGGTTTGACGCTTTCCTTCCGAATTGAAGGGACTGATCCGAACCAAACGATGGACGCCCGTTTCACCCTTCAGATATCCGTAGGCCATCGGCCCGCGAACGGCTATTGTGGCGCTATTGATCCCCGCTTCATCGTTGTCTTGTCGATCCAGAATTTCCACATTGCAATCGTGGTTTTGGGCCCAATGAGAATACATTCGCAGCAGCATTTCCGCCCAATCATTGGCGTCCGTTCCACCGTCTCGCGCGTTGATCGTCAAAATGGCCCCTAAGTGATCATGTGCGCCGCACAACAACGTGCTTAACTGCAACCGTTCCAGTTCCGTTTCCAGTTGTTCAATTTCGGATTGGGCTTCTTTTTCAAACGAATCGTCTTCGTCGGCCATTTCAATCATGGCGTCCAGGTCTTCCAGACGAGCGGAAACTTCGTTCAACGGTTTCAGCATGGTTCGCAAAGATTTAAGTTGCGTCACCTTTTCCTGAGCCGCATCTTGTTTTTCCCAGAATCCGGGAGCTGCCATTTCCGCTTCAATTACGGCGATTTGTTTGGTCTTGGCATCGTAGTCAAAGACTGTCTCGCAACTGAACAATCTCGTCACGAATCACGTCCGCTCGGTTAATTAGATCGCGGTCCATCCCATTTGACTCCGGATTTCATTGTGTGGAAATACCAGCGACCAGTGTAGTCGCATTCGAATGAACGGGAAACGGGACTATTTTTGAGCGAGCCTCCAATGCCTCTGTGGCAGCAGAATCCGTACTCGCGCGGCGTTTTGGTCAGCGCAAAAACAAAGGCCCGATGAATTCATCGGGCCTTTGAAGATCGATTCGCTAATCAGCGAAGAACGCTAGTTGCAAGAGCTGCAACCGCCGCATCCGCCTGCGCTTCCAGCACCACCGCAACCGGCAGCACCAGCACCGTATCCAGCTCCAACGCCGGAACCGTAAACCGGAACCGTAACAGTGGAAGGAACAGTGACGCACTTACGAACTTGAACTGGCTTCTGAACGGTTACAGGAACGCAAACCGTGTAAGATTCAGTCGTTTCGTAAGGAACAGTCGTGTAAGACGTTACGTTGTCAACCTTGGTACGAACTTGCGGAACCATTACCGTGTAAGGAACTTCTCGTGTACGAGTTTCCGTGTGGTAATCGGTTACGTTGTAAGTTTGCTGACGAGTTTCCGTGCGAACTTGTTGAACCTTTTCAGTTCGAGTTCGCGTTTGGTTTTCGTAGCTGCAAACTTTGACCATTCGTGTGCGAGTTTCAGGTTGGTATTCCGTAACTTGGCGAGTACGAGTTCGTTGTTCGGTAACGAATTCCGTAACTTGCTCGGTACGAGTACGAGTCTGAGTTTCGCAGCTGGTCACGTTGACCATACGAGTTCGCTGTTGGTTAACCATACGAGTTACCGGAACGGTGCGAGATCGCTGTTCGGTTTGCATGGTGGTTACAGGAACCGTTCGAGTTCGCGTTTCCGTTCGATACGTGGTGTAAGGAACGGTGCGAGTCTTTTGTTCTTGAACCATGCGAGTTACCGGAACAGTGCGAGTTCGCGTTTCGGTTCGCATTGTGGTAACGGGTACAGATCGAGTTCGCGTTTCCGTTCGGAACGTAGTGTAAGGAACGGTGCGAGTTCGCTGTTGTTGAACCATACGAGTTACCGGAACGGTGCGAGTTCGCGATTCTGTGTTGTAAGTCGTCACAGGAACCGTTCGAGTTCGCGTTTCAGCATGGTTGACCGTTACATTGTAGGTGTAAGGAACAGATTCCAGCTGACGTTCGTAGGTGGTGTAAGGAACCTGTTCAGTTACAGGATTCGATACCCATACTCGTTTGGTAACCGTGCAAGCCGTTCCGACGATTTGTTCGCCACCCATGCCACCAGCGTATCCGCCGTCAACATAAGCACCGCTTCCACCGCACGCGGAACCAGCCGCAGCAGAACCACCACAGCCACAAGCATTGGAGCAAGGAGCACAGCTGCCGCAACCACCGCAGCCACCGCCGCAAGAGCTGACAACAACCGAACCACAGCCACCGCAACCAGCAGCAGCACCAACGCCTGCTCCGGCACCGTAAACAGCGCCGCCAGCGTAGCCACCGCCAACCGGTTCAACTCGCGTTTCCCAGTGACCTTGGTCACGGCAAACCGAGCGATACTTGGTGACGGGAACCATACGGCAAACCGTTCGGGAAGCCGAACGCTGTTCCGTATGAGGAACCATGACCGTGTAAGATTCTTCGCGTTGCGAAGTGACCGGAACCTGAACCGTATAAGATTCTTCGCGGTTTTCCGTTACAGGAACGCAAACCGTGTAAGATTCTTCACGAGTTTCCTGAACGGGAACTTGAACCGTGTAAGACTCTTCACGAGTTTCTGTGACCGGAACCTGAACCGTATAGGATTCTTCGCGGTTTTCCGTTACAGGAACGCAAACCGTGTAAGATTCTTCACGAGTTTCCTGAACTGGGACCTGAACGGTGTAGGTTTCTTCACGCTGAGTCGTAACCGGGACCTGAACCGTGTAGGTTTCTTCGCGGTTTTCCGTTACCGGAACACAAACCGTGTAGGTCTGTTCGACTTGGCGAGTCACTGGAACCTGAACTTGGTAAGTTCGTTCAACCGACTTGGTTCGAGGCACCGAAACCGTGTAGTTTTCTACTACTTCACGGGTTACAGGTACATTGACCGTGTACTGCTGAGGAACTTCCTTCCAGACGGGAACACGTACTGTGTATTCCCGAGTAACGTCCGTCCAATAAGGAACTTGAACGGTGTAGTCTCGCGTTTCAGTGCGAGTAACTGGTACATTTACGGTGTAATTTTCCGTTCGTGTACGTTGTTCCGGAACCATGACCGTGTATTCACGAGTCACTTGGCGGGTTTCAGGAACTTGACGATAACGCGTCACCGTTCGTTGACGGGTCTGACGCTGATACTGGGTTACATTCACCATTTGTGTTTCCGTAACCCACTGCGGTACCATTACTGTACGTTGAACGTAAGCAGGACCGCAATTAACGGCAGGTGCTGACAAATCTGCTCCGGATACATATGCACCAGAAACATCACCACCACCAACGACAGAACCACCACAATCGGTAGCTGCGCCGCAACCACAACCGCAATCCGCACGCAACGAGCCAACAAGGCCCAGGGCGGCGGTCATGGTCAATGCTAACCAAGAACGATTAAGCATTTTTCCTAGACTCTCCTTTCTCGTAGAGCTGCTAGATGTACAAAAACCTCGCTGACTTTGACGGTCAGTCAAAATGCCGTGCAGGCACGGACTAGGTAATATAAGTTGTTACTAACACTGTGCAAGTGACATTTGGCAACGTGTCGTTTTTTTGGTACCTAATTGCACTACTTTGCAAGAATTGGGCCATCCTAATAGTTAGAAGCCGAAAGAATTTCAGGTCAGCAATGTCGAAACGAGTGGTACTTGCGATGTCTGGAGGGGTGGATAGTAGTGTTGCTGCCCACTTGCTATTAGAGCAGGGATTCCAAGTAGTTGGCATTTTCATGAGACATGGCGAATCGTCACCCGCCGAATGCCGTGCCGATGGATTAGACATACTAAGCGATTGTGATTCGTTAACTCACAAACAGGGATGTTGCACCGCTTCTGACGCTCGTGACGCGCAACGGATCGCACACCAATTGGACATTCCGTTTTATTCGCTAAATCTCCAACAGGAGTTTGGCGAAATCATGGCCTATTTTTCTGCGGAATACTTGGCAGGTCGCACACCAAACCCCTGTGTGATGTGTAACAACTGGATCAAATTCGGAAAGCTTTTTGCTTATGCCGACAGCGTTCAGGCTGATTTTGTAGCCACAGGCCATTACGCTCGATTGCAGCGAACCGAAGACGATTGCCATCTATTGCGCGGTGTGGATTCGAAGAAAGACCAATCGTACGTCTTGTTCGGTATAAGTCGAAACCTGTTAGGTCGAATGCTCCTACCGGTGGGTAACTATGAGAAACACAAGATTCGCGCCATTGCCGAATCGATGGGCATGAGTGTGGCCGAAAAAAAAGACAGCCAGGAGATATGCTTTGTCACGCAAGGCCATCATTCTGACTTCATTCGCCGTCATCATCACAACTTGCAGACATCCGGAGACATCATCACAACAGCCGGCCGAATTGTTGGCCAACATTCTGGGTATGAACAATTCACGGTTGGACAGCGCCGAGGCTTAGGCGTGGCCATGGGCGAACCGTATTTTGTAACACGGATTGATAGCGACACCAATGAAGTAGTAATCGGGCGCCATGACGAATTGGCCGTTTCCGAACTCACCGCAGACCAGACAAATTGGCTTGTGGAAACGTCCGATTCGTTTCCGTGTCTGGCGCAGATTCGCTACAACAGTCGAGCCGTCCCGGCCGTCGCAACTCGGCAAGGCGAACAACTGCGGATTCGCTTTGAAGATCCATGTTTTGGCGTGGCACCCGGACAAGCGGTGGTCTGTTATGATGGAGACCAAGTCCTAGGTGGTGGTTGGATCAAAACAACCACGCCAGCCGAATAGGTGCCATCAACGGCTCCTCTGACTGGTGTACATCGGAAGACTTGTCTATCATCCTGAAAACGGCATGTGTTTCTTGCAACGGAAGGGCATTTCGCCATGCATACTCGGTTTTCTCTTGACTCCAGCTATCTGTTTGCTCAAACCGACCCCAAAACCATCTTCTTGATCTTCTTGGTCGGATTTGTCCTATTCATCATGGTGGTGGGGCTATTTCTATTTGGCATCTACGGCAAGCTGTGGCTGCAGGCCTTCACTTCCGGCGCCGACGTCAAAATGGCCAGCTTGGTAGGCATGTTCTTCCGTCAAGTGAATTCGGCCATGATTGTGCGAGGCAAAGTCATGGCGGCTCAGGCCGGTTTGAGCATCAACCGCAAGTCTGGCATTTCGACCACTCGCCTGGAAGCGCATTACCTAGCTGGCGGCAATATCATGGGCGTCATCAACGCGATCATTGCGGCTCATCGAGCTGGCATTGATTTGGACTTTGATCGAGCGGCGGCGATTGACTTGGCGGGACGAGACGTTTTGGATGCGGTGCGAACCAGCGTTCATCCCAAAGTAATCGATTGCCCCGATCCGCAGCGAAGCGGCAAAACCACGCTCAGCGCCATTGCCAAAAATGGTGTCGAATTACGCATACGTGCTCGAGTCACCGTGCGAACAAATCTGGAACAGTTGATCGGCGGTGCCACGGAAGAAACCGTGATTGCTCGAGTAGGCGAAAGCATCATTTCTTCCATTGGTTCGTCCGATACCCACCTGCACGTCTTGGAAAATCCCGATCGGATTTCTCGCGCCGTCTTGGAACGAGGCCTCGACGCGCAAACCGCCTTTGAGATCGTTTCCATCGATATCGCCGACATCGACGTTGGTGAAAACATTGGCGCTCGTTTACAAGCCGACCAAGCGGAAGCCGACACGCGAGTTGCTCGAGCGCATGCCGAACAGCGCCGCGCGGAAGCCGTGGCTCAAGAACAAGAAATGAAAGCCAAGGTGGCAGAAAATCGAGCTCGCTTGGTATTGGCAGAAGCGGAAGTTCCGCAGGCCATGGCTGATGCATTCCGCCAGGGAAATCTGCACGTTGACGGCTCGTCCGTCTGACCGCTATTGAACCTTTTTTAGCTCGAACCCATTACGAATCACCGTGGAACGTCAGTGTGAATTCTGCTTGCGAATGGTCGTTCGCACCACACAACACCACTTAATTCCGCGAACGTGCCATTCGAACAAATGGTTCAAGAAACGGTTCACTCGCGAACAAATGCAAATGACCGTTTCGCTTTGTCGCGAATGCCACCTCGCCGTCCATCGCTTCATCCCCAGCGAAAAAACGCTCGGCCGCAACTACAACTCGCTAGAGTCCCTGGCAAGTCATCCGGAATTGGCCAAGTTTCGTCAGTGGATTGCCAGACAGAAAAATTAGCCTAGGTGGACCACGATTCGTCGGTATTCGCCTTACGGCCGAATCTTTTTCAAAAGCATGTCCGTCAACTGCCGAATGAGACTGCGCAAAAAGCGGCCCGATTTTTAGCCAGCAACGTGTTTCGCTCTATCAAGTTGCCTAGAATGGAGAACTCAGTTGAGTAAACCCATCGGTTTTGTGGAGGCGCATAGAATGTACCGTTGTTTTCTTCGTTGGTTTGTCATTTGGATGGTGGCAACGCTGGCCAGTTCGATTGCCAAAGCGGATCTAAAAGTGACGAGCTTCAACGTTCGCTATGGCACTGCCAAGGATGGAGACAATCATTGGGATCTACGAAAAGACACGGTCGCGCAAACCGTCAAAGCGTTTTCGCCAGACGTAATGGGAACGCAAGAAATCATGCCGTTTCAAGCCACGTTCCTGCAAGAATCGCTGGCGGACTATGTGTATGTGGGGACCAGCCGAGTTCCGGCGGATCCAAACCAAGAACAGTGCGGCATTTTTTATCGCCGAAATCGTTTTTACCAACTAGAGGAAGGTCATTTTTGGCTCAGCACTTCACCAGACGTACCGGGATCGCAAGGCTGGGACGCGGCGCTGCCCAGAATGGTCACTTGGGTCAAACTGTTTGATCGACAGAATCAGCGAACCTTTTATTTCTTCAACACTCATTTTGATCATCGAGGCGAACAGGCCAGAAGCGAATCGGGCGCATTACTAGCCAAACGCATCCAGCAATTGGATCCACAGGCAAGTGTGATTGTGACCGGAGATTTCAATTGTGGCGAAGGTTCCGCGGCGTATGGGCATCTGACCTCGCAACAAGACAGCAAACTACAACTGCGCGACACATTTCGCACGTTTCAGCCGAACGCCACCGAAGGCGAAGGAACCTTCAACGGATTTAAAGGCCGCGACAACGGCGCCAGAATCGATTGGATCTTGGCTTCGCCCGCGTTTGAAGTCAAAGACGCTAAGATCGACAAATCATCCATCGACGGACGATTTCCTTCGGACCATTTTCCTGTCAACGCCACACTTGAATTTGCAGATTGACCGAGTCACTGAGGGCGGATCAATTCGGTACGAAAAAGTTGCTCTAAGGATCACAATGATATGCGGGGTTTGATCGTTCTATTTGCAGTGTTCGTTTTGCCGACATTCGGCATTTCACAGGAGGCGAGCAATCCTGAGGTCTCACTAATTATTGAAGCCTTCGCCGTACACGAAAAGCCGAGGTGGACATACGAAGCCCTAGCTGCCAACTCGGATCTAATCGTCATTGCCAACGTTGTTGAAAAGAAAATCGCATCGTCCGAAATAACCATCGAGTCAGATCTTGATGGCCAATCGGTACAGCTTTTTTGCCATAAACTGGAAGTTCTATCGGTGCTTAAAGGGAATGTGGACGACGAGACTTGCGTTATTACAACCAATTGGAAACCGAACGTTATAGTTGGTCTGAATACGGATCTTGCTGTCTTGCGGACTCGGCAGCTACTACCCAACCTGTGTGCTGTCGAAATTGAAGGCGAAATTGTCGACTGGACAATCCAACCCAATCCGGAACGACACGAAATCACTCCCGAGTATTTGCTTTACATGAAGGCAACGGACCAAAAGGGCACCTTCGTACCGACGACAGGACAACGCTGGGCTGCTGCAAGTGTTCGGCTCTTGAATAATTGAGCAGTCTTACGAACGCAGTTCGGTAACATTGCTTTCGGACAGATTGGGTATTATTGGCGAATGCGAAGGAAACAACGTCAGTCAAACTCCGAGACGTCAACAGCGCCGCCGTTTACGATGTCACCACGCGACGCTGACCGCACACAAATCCGCGAACTAGGCATGAATCCAATCAACATCCAAGACGATTATCGCCTCCTATCGCCAGCCTCCGAGTGTTCGTATTTACCGAGCGAAACGTCGGTGATGGATTACCGGATTATTTTGGCGCTGAATTCGAACGAATACGAACATTTGCTGGAGCGAGGCTGGCGGCGGCAAGGTGTGCACGTCTTTCGACCGGCGTGTCCGGCTTGCAACAAATGCCGCAGTTTGCGAGTTAACGTGGCGGAGTTTCGTCCCAGTAAGAGTCAGCGGCGAGTTCTCAGGCAGAATCAAGATGTGCAGCTGATTGTGCAACGTCCGGTGATCACGTACCAGCACATTGAGGTTTTCAATCGCTACCATCAAGACATGAGTCAGCGTCGTGGCTGGCGGTTTCGACAAGTCGACCCACAGGAATACTATCAATCGTTCCTGTCGGGCGACTACGATTTCGCTCGCGAATTTCTGTATCTGCGTGACGGTCAACTGCTGGGCGTCGGTTTGGTAGACGTCACTGACAATGCCATGTCCAGCGTTTATTTTTTTCACGACCCGGCTTGGCGAAACGATAGCCCCGGTACGTTTAGCGCCCTAAAAGAACTTGAATTCGCCGCAGCGCGAAACATCCCGTTTGTTTATCTCGGTTATTGGATTCGCGAAAACCAATCGATGCAGTACAAGAATCGCTTTCGTCCTCATGAACTGTTGGACGAATATGGATCCGACCATGCGAATCCAAATTGGAAGTCTCCGGAAGTGTAACTTCGGCAGCCTAGTAGCGATTTTTTATTGGTCGTGTTCTGGTTCGTAGTCCCGGATTTAGCCGCAACCGCTTTGGCAAAGTGCGTACGCCGTTCGCTTCCGCCTGAAGGCGGTACGACGAATTCAACGAGTCGTCTTTCACGCCGACAGAAAAACGCGTCGAAATTCCGCGTCCGTCACAAACACACCTTCTTTTGCCAACTGCACTACCACTCCGTCACACGAAACCTGAAGCGAGTCCAGCAGTCGGTCCCAAGCGTGTTGATCGCACGTTCCTTTCAGT
>JAGQOZ010000278.1 GCA_020426955.1 Planctomycetales bacterium | reverse complement strand
CCACTTCTTGCTGATAAGGTTCAAATTCGGTTCGACCAAAATCGGGTGAATTGCTGATCCGCATCATCAGTTCGCTTGTCGGCGAACCTGGAATCGGTTCGCCACTGAAGGCGTCATGGCCGTCGCGGATCAAGTCCGATGCGTCAATGTGCAAACGCACGTTGCGGCTGGTAGTGCCCAGATTGCCGCCATTGATCAAGACGCTGCCAATCGGCGCGTATGGATCGCCCATCGGCATGACTTGCTGACTATAGACAATCGCACCGGCTACCAAGAACGGCTGTTGCGCTCCTAGGATTCGCACGTCGTCAATTTCAAATTCCTGGCCGCCGATGGCAATGGAATTCAAACGGCCTCGGACCAATAAACGGCCGGTATTCCGAGTGATCTGTTCCACGCTCACGTCCGCTCGGCCTAAGACTTTCCCGTCCAATTCGAACAGTGAATTCACGTTTGCCACTTCACCGTTCACAATGAGATTGACGTTGCCGCCGAATTCGCCGAATAGCAGTTCGAAGGCTGCCGCCTGTTCGCCAAATTGGAAATCAACATTCAGATTGGAAATGAACAGCGATTGGTTTCGCCCAGCCGCATTCACCGTTGCGATGCCTCGGCTGGTTTGCGACCCGTCGCTCAGGAAGAATGGCTGGCCTACCAAGCCGATGCCGTTGGAAGTGAGGCGTTGGTCGATGGTCAGCCGAGTACCTTCGGTCAGGTCTTCAAAGCCGGTCGAAAGATTGGTATTGGTGGTGGCAACCATAGTGGGCATGACTTTGTATTGATACAGCAGTTCGGGCGAAACTTTCGAATCAATAAACTCGTTTCCGTCAAAATCGTTGGCTACCAAGACAAAATCTTCCACCAAGCGGCCCGATTTATCGAACGCGCGGCGCATGATATCGACCGACGCCAGTTCGTTTTCTACCGGCGGCAGAATGATGACTCGTAAATAGGGCTGAAAATTGGGCGTCGCTTCGGCCAAAACCAAAACGCCTTGTAGTGAATCCGTACGATCATCCGACGGGTCCAATGGATTTTGTTCGCCCAAACGACATATTTGTCCGGGAACGAAGATGATTTCACTGCCGTCACTTTCACCGCCGCCATCTGTGTCACTGTTGTTTGGATCGGTGCCCAATTGGTATTCACACGCAGCGAACACGCCGTCCATGTCGTAGTCGGTGCGAGCGTCATTTTCTTTCGGATCTAAATCGTTTTGCTCTTCCCAGTAGTCTGACATGCCGTCGCCGTCGGAATCGCGGCTTTGTTCAATGACAAAACTCTCTTGAGCTTCCCGTCGAATCTTGTCCACAGTGGCCAAGTAATTGACTACATAAGAACCAACGAACGCAGGTTCTTTGCCATCGTCGGGCTTGTCGGCCACAACGTCACCGTAGACGGTGGCGTTGAACGTATTGCCGTACACGCCATCGTTAGGTTCACTGTCGCCATGGTTGCCATCGTCGTACAGAGTGACAATGTGTTGTCCGCCCACTGGATCGGTTACCGTGGCTGTGACATTCGCGCCGGTGATCGGCTTTTCATCGGCGACAAACGCCGCTACTATCGGGACAATGGCGCCCAGCCCTGGTTGTTCCAGCGGTTTGCCGACAAAGGGATGCAGCTCGTAGCGGCTCAGTGCCGATGCAGTGGCGAAGTACTCCTGCGGAAGATTCAGCACTTGCAAGCGATATTCACCTTCTTGCGGCGCGGGAACTCGCCAAACATCATTCGTGCCAGCAGGCGATGTGCGCCGAAACGCATCGTTCACGGGATCGCCCGACGGATCGAGCAGAAGTGTCTTATGATTGGTCGATTTGTTTTGCCAAGCGATGGAGACGACCAGTTCGTCCGTCAGATCGTCGACAAAGATGGGATGGTAGTTGCCTTCCGAACCATTGAATCGCACGTTGTCCACCGCAAACTCTTGTCCGCCGACGGAAAACTGACGAATTTCACCAGTGATCCGAATGACGCCTCGGCGCTCACTGCCCGCCACAATTTCCACCTTAGCGCCACCCACGTTCTGGCCGTGGACTTCGCTGAACGATTTCAGAATGACCAGTTCGTCATTGACGCTCAAATTCAGTTGGCCGCCGAACGCGCCAAAGTTGAATTCGATTTGTTCCAGTTGTTTTTCGAACTGAAAATCGAGATTGATGTTGTTGAACACGACTTCGTGGTCCGAACCGCCTGACAACGTCGTGTCATCGATTCTGGCGAATCCTTCGTTGGTGAATTGCCCTGGCGCAAAGAAGAATGGCGTGGCTTCTACCATCACGCCCGACATTTCTCGAATGTCACCTACCGTCATTTGCAGCCCGACGATTTGGTCCTCAAAGTCGATCACACCCGTAGCCGGTCCGCCAATCGCCGAATCGGCCAACGCGGTCATACTGCGCTGCCGCCGTCCGATTTTGGACGCAATGTTGTCATAGATGCGAGACACATTGCCTTCCCAGGTGAGTGTGGAATTGATTGGCACGGAACCGGACGTGGTGGCGTAATCGTGCGTGCCGCCTGGTACCGAGGACGAAATAGTTTGCATCAGCAGTTCGTTGGCTTCGGGGCCGAGTGCAATGGTGTGGATGGCGCAACCGTTGTCGGTCACTTCGGCTTGCACATCCGCCCAGAACGCCGGTTCGTTTTCCATGCCGTCGCTCAGCAAAATGAAGCTGCACATATTTTCCGCAATGCCATCGTTGTCGTGTTCCGTAGCGGCCGTGCGTAGACCGTCACCAATGGACGTGGCACTCAGCGGAACTTCATTGGTAATGGCGGTGACGATATCGCTTCGCTGCGAACCGTTGTCCATCCGCTCCAGTCCGATGCGCAAATCGGCGTCCGTATCAAATGCCACGAAGGCACCTTGATCGTCGTCTGACAATTCGTTGGCCAAAAGAAACGCGGCATTTTGAGCTGCTTCAATCTTGCCGGTACTTCCGCCCATACTGCCGGAACGGTCCATCACCAGTACCACATCTTGCACTCGCTCGGTGTACAGAATCGAACTCCCTTCCGTGTCGGTGACCGAACCGAGTGACACCGTGACGTTGTAGAATTCGCCGTTTTCCGCGCCGGCCGCATCGTCGGGAGCTTGAACCAACAACCAGTAATCGTCCAACACATAGGACGAATTGACGATGTTCGCATTGATCACTGGACCTCCGCCCGGCTTTTGAATGGACACATCAAATGCGTCGGCAGACAGACCGGCCACACCACTGCCGTCTTTCCCTGTCACGTCCACTCGCACTATAAACGTCCGCGGATTGTCGGCACGCCCTACCATCTCAAACGCCGCCGACGTCGGTGACTTGATGTTCAGCGTGGGTTGGACGCAGCCGTGTCCTACATCCACCGTGCCAGAACTTCCCGTTGATGTGACAACTCCGACAATGCGATCCAGATCGGCGGTGCGAACGGTACGCGCCCACTGGTTGCTGTAGCTGGTCCAGCGATCCACTAAATTTCCGCCGTCGACCGTCATGACGCTGAATCCGTAATTGCTACCGTTCCCATCGAAGGAAAAGGCGGTAAATTCGCATTGGTTGGCGGGGTTGAATTCCCAGTACTGGCTAGAACGAGGACTCAGGTTCGCAAAGTCGGTACTGTAAGCGGGGCCACCGCTGTGCGTGTTGTGTCCAGACAAAGCGTTGGCGTTATGGATTTCCGTGTCGATGAAATCGAGTCGCGGATCGGCGGGATTGTATTTATGTGCCCACAGTGCCAACGTGTAGTCAATGAAGTCGTCGCGAAAGGTGCTGCCTTGAGCGGCGATGAAATCGTTCACGGCGCCGGTTTGATCCGTAGGTTGCGAACTGAGTTCAATGTAGAAGTCTCGCAAGGCTTCCCAGCCCAGATCATTCGCGGCGGTGACTGGCGGATCTGCGTTGGGACCATTGCGATATTGATCCATCAGCCACGTCCACCAGGCGACGCTACGATAACGCAGCGTGTACAGGTCACTGGATCGATTCGCGTCGCTACCAAAGACGCCATTGAATTCAGGAATGAACAAATGGCCGGTGTCCATGTCCAACGCCGTGTCTACTCGATCTTCAATCGTCCTGGCAATTCCTTCACCGTAGAATAACCAGTCAGGAGTGCTATCATACCGAGCCTGAATCAGATGCTGTGTTTCATGGTAGGCCAGCAAGCGTTTCATCAGCTGGTCGTTGTTATCGATGGCGTCATCATCTTGCCAAGCGCTGTCCCAAGTGGCGTCCAAAGAAGCAATGGTGCCGGTGAGTGGCGTTTCGGCAATAAAGACTTCATACTCGGTGTCGCCGGCGGGCAACACATTGAGACCCTGATTTAGGTAGAACTGCAATGCGGCCTGCGATTCGTCGGCCATGGCCTGAGCGTTGGCGTTGATGCCAGGCAGACCATCGTCGGTCAGATCGTCCGTGCCGTTACCTTCACTGTAGTAAGTGGTGACTTCGTAAGTAGTTCCGTTGTTGGCAAAGCTTTGGGAAAAACATTGTTCGAACGAAACGCTGTTGAAGTTAAACGGTAACGCTCGGCAAGCCAACATGCGTCGGTCTTCTAGCGATTCGAATTCAGCTTTTCGGCCAGCGGTTCGTGGTTTTCGAATAATAACGGATTCGCGAGAAGGGTTTCGCAAAGACATCGGTCACTCCATTTGCGTTGAAACAGTCGATTGCAGGCTTAGACGGACGCGATGCGACCGAGCGATAGTGGTCGAACCGCGGACCACTCTGGATGTAGGGCAGTGACTGTGCTGAGTACCCGTACGAAGCTATCGACTCTAACGCGTTTTGCAGCAATTGCAAGTGAATTTAATCGTCTCGCCGATGATTCATGTTTTAATTACACGGCGAATTTTTTTGACACACTTCGAAACGACAAAACTGGCGAGCCATGTGAAGTAGAAGGACGAGATGAATCTATCTAGTTCGCAAAACAAAGCCGACGGTTTGGGTTAGTCCGCCAGCTTTTCTTCTACTAGTTTGGTCCAGAGTTCATATCCGGTGTCGTTCAGATGTAGGCCGTCGTCAGCGAAAAGTTCGGGGCGAGGCATCCCTTGGTCGTTCAGCATCGGGCCATCCACGTCGACGTAATCTAGCAGCGGATCGTCGTCGGTGACTTCTTTGATCAGTTGATTCGCTTCGCGGATTTTGGCAATCAACTTCCAACGCGACAGGCTAGGCTTAATTGCAATGAAGACAATTTTGGTTTCCGGAAGTTCAGTTCGAATCATTCGCACAAACTGCACATAGTCTGCGTGAACTCGGCCTGGAGACTTACCACCGGCCAGATCATTGTCTCCTTCGTACAAAACAATTGTTCTTGGTCTATAGGGAAGCACGACGCGTTTGGTGAAATGAATCAGATCGCTCATGTGCGAACCACCAAACCCTCGGTTGATCACCGTGCGATCCGGAAACCACTTGGCGGTATCCCACTTCCGAATGCTGGAACTGCCCACAAATAGAATTGCATCTTGCGGCGGCATTTGTTCGGCATCCTGTTGTTCGAACGCCGCGATCGCTTCTTCGAATCGAGCCGGATCGACTTCGCCGTTGACGGAAATAGCTTTCCAAACCATCGTGATCAACGTGGCCAGCAACAAAATACGAGGAATCTTGGGGACTCGTAGAAAAAGTCGAAGCATGACGATTCGTTGGCTTTCGGAAAAGAATACAGAAAATACGGCCAGGCGACTGCCCATTGCCAACCGCCTAATTCTGGCATTTTTCGCACATCACGACAACTTGCTTGCTTGTGCCGAGTAATTTTCGGTACAATTTTGTTCGCGCTTTTGCCGGGAATTTGACATTGCCCGTGCAAACTCGTTCTCCCGCCTGATTTTTTTTGCCCACCGCGTTTCGCCTTGCCCAAAGGCCGGATATGTTTCGTTCGGATATTCCGCAAAAGTTGTCGTTCGTTTTTCAGAATACGGTTTGCGCCAGCTTGGTGTCACTGGCAATTTTCAACTGCGTGACTTCGCCAGCGGTGGGTGAAACAGCGTCGTCGCAGTCAGCTGCATCGCCGATTAGCTTTGAACTTGACGTGCAACCGGTGTTGACGTCCAACGGTTGCAACGCGGGGCCGTGCCATGGGAAAGCTCGAGGCCAAAACGGATTCCAACTTTCGCTGCTCGGGTTTGACTCGGAATTCGATTTTGATTCGATTACCAAAGAAGGACGAGGGCGCCGAGTCTTTCCGGCGTCGCCTGCGTCCAGTTTGTTGCTGAAGAAAGCCACTGGCCAACTGCCGCATGGAGGTGGAGTTCGCTTTGATCCAGACAGTGACGAATATCAAATTCTGGCCGAATGGATTCGACAGGGAACGCTACGTCGTGTTGACGGCGAACCGACGCTGGAACGAATTGAACTTTCCGATTCGCGATTATCCATGCGGCCCGATGAAACACATTCGCTGCAAGTTACCGCGCATTACAGTGACGGCACCACTCGCAATGTCACCAAGTACACTGCATTTCAATCCAATGAAGCGGCTATTGTCGGCATTGATAAACAAGGCTTGATCACCGCCGGTCAGCTACCGGGCGAAGCCACCATGATGGCTCGTTACATGATGCTGATCGCCACCTGCGATGTCTTGATTCCGCTGGAAGAGACCGTATCGCCGGAGGTCTACCAGGCATTGCCTCGTTCCAATTTCATTGATGGATTGGTGTGGGACAAACTGCAAACGTTAAACTTGATTCCGTCGGAGCCGATTGACGACGCCAAATTTCTGCGACGCGCGTCGGTGGACATTATCGGTCGCCTGCCGACGCCGGCGGAGGTTCGCCAGTTCTTAGCGGATACGAGCGAAACGAAGCGAGCGGACCTTGTAGATCGACTAGTGAATCGGCCCGAATTTGCGGATCATTGGTCCAACAAATGGGTCGACCTACTGCGGCCGAATCCGTATCGAGTGGGTATCAAGACCGTCTTGAATTACGACCGGTGGATTCGAGACGCCTTTCGCAAGAACAAACCATACGATCAATTCGTTTCGGAACTGGTCACGGCGCAAGGGAGTACGTTTCGCAATGGTGCGGTGACACTGTATCGAGATCGTCGTTCGCCCGATGAAGTGGCTACCCTAATCAGCCGCTTGTTTTTGGGGATTCGCTTGGAATGCGCCAAGTGCCATCATCATCCGTTTGAAAAGTGGAGTCAGCACGATTTCTACAGCTTTGCCGCGTATTTTGCCAAAGTGGGGCGCAAGGGCACGGGCTTATCTCCGCCGATTTCCGGCAGTGAAGAAATGATTTTGGTCTCCAAAACTGGCGACGTCACACATCCCATCACGGGTGAAAAATTAGATCCCAAAGCATTGTTTGGTGACGCGGCGGTGACAGAAAATGACACGGATCCTCGCCAAGCGTTGGCTCGTTGGATGACCAGCCCGGACAACGATTATTTTGCTCAAGTGATGGCCAACCGAGTGTGGGCGGACATGATGGGACGAGGGATCGTGGAACCGGTGGATGATATTCGAGCGACCAATCCGCCGTCCAACGGGCCGCTATTGAAGGCCTTGGGAGATGAATTTCGCCGAGTGGATTTTGATTTGAAAGAATTGGTCCGAACCATTGCCAATTCGTATGTCTACGGTTTGTCTTCGCTGCCTAACGAACGGAACGTTTCGGACAATCGCAATTATTCTCGGCATTATCGCAAACGCCTGCGAGCAGAAGTGATGCTGGACGCCATCACGGAAATTACCGGCGTGGATGATTCGTTTCAAGCCATGCCCAGTGGAGCTCGTTCAACGCAACTGTGGACGCATCGGATTGATTCGGTCTTCTTGGATACGTTTGGTCGGCCTGACGCCAATCAAGATCCTCCGTGTGAACGAATGGACGACACTACCGTCACTCAGTCCTTGCACTTGATGAACGCTCCGCAGATTCAGCAAAAGCTGAGTTCCGATGCGGGAACCGTTGCCGAGTTGGCTAAGAGTCCGCGATCGAACCAAAACA
>JAGQOZ010000277.1 GCA_020426955.1 Planctomycetales bacterium | reverse complement strand
AATTGTGGAAACGGGATATACACGTTTCAGTTTACGATTGACGGAGGTTTCCTTCATAGTTTCGAGGGACTGCAGAAACGACTGCAGAAACGCTCAATTTCCCCCTCACTTACGTTTCGGGCTATGAAAAAACGCAACTTCAGGGCTGACGTTTCGGGCTATGACAAACGTGCCTCACTTACGTTCTGACGTTTCGGGCTACGAAGGAAAAATCCAAGTGGCTTAACCGATTTGATTCGCATCCAGCAGCAACGGGAAAAACTTGCCTTCCATCTTCTGCCCCTGCGGAATGACCGGTACGCCCGCCAGCAACGGTTCGTTCGAATCCGAAACCACTCCGTCTTTAAACGCGTTCAACACGACTGCGCGACGAGGCCGCTGGGTGAAATTTTCTCGAGACCCATGTACCAACAGCGAATGATGGAACGAACCTTCGCCTGCCTTCATTTCAATCGACACCGGGTTCTGCAACGCTTGCCATTGCGAATCATCCAAGACTTCTCGGATGGCATTCATGTCGCCTGCCAAGCCAGTAATGGGCAGTAGATCCCATTTGTGGCTACCAGGAATGTATTGAAGGCAACCGTTCTGATGGTCACTGTCATCCAAGCCAATCCAGCAAGTCAAATGGGCCACGGGTTTGGTGCGAGTCCAATAGGAATAGTCTTGATGCCAGGCCACGACACCTCCGTGCTTGGCCGGTTTGCAAAACAGTTGATCATGCCAGAAGCGAACCGAACCGCCTAACAATTGACTGGCGGGAACCGTGAAAGCCGGATGCCACAAGATATCGTGAAACGCCACGCCAATGCGCCACGCTCCCAGCGAATGAAACAACACCGTGTCTGGCGTAGCCGATTCGTTGGAATGGTATTCGTACCAAAACTCTTGGCCCGCATGATCCGGTTGGAAGAATGCATCCAGTTCGGAACGAAGCTGCTGGATCTGTTCGTCCGTCAGAATGCGAATGCCACTGACATAACCTTGTTGGTGAAAAAATTCCACTTGTTCGTCGGACAAGCGATACGCGTCCCAATCGGCTTTGGACTGCGGCAAGCGAAACAGGGAACTCAAGACGTGATGTTGGTCGGCGAGATCTGGCATGGGGCACCGGGCGGATACAAGACATGGTTCAGGACAACCGTTGGACTACTAGTCTAACACTGCTCAAGTCGGTTGGCTAAGGGAGCCACGGCGGATGGGTCATGAAAAAAACTTTTCGCCAGTGTTTCGTTTCCGCAGTGCCGGTGCGATTCCGGTACAATGCGGCCTTTTCCCGTTGGCTCAAGATTGGTGGAGATTGATCGATGCATCGACGTTGTTGGTTTGTTTTGGGGTTGATCTTGTTCGCAACTTTTTCAACGTTCAGTCGAGCGGAAGAACCGCAGAGCGAACCGCTTTGGCCTGCCGGAGCTCCCGGCGCACTCGGTTCAGAACCGAAGGATGTGCCTCGGCTGATTCACTACCGCTTGTCCGAATCGGCGTCTCCTACTTCGGCCGTGATTGTCTGTCCGGGTGGTGGTTATGGTGGCTTGGCCATGGATCACGAAGGGCACCAAATTGCACAGTGGTTGAACAAGCTGGGCGTGTCGGCGTTCATTTTGGACTATCGACATCGAGGTAAAGGGTATGGACATCCCGCGCCGTTGCAAGATGCGCAGCGAGCGATCCGTACGGTTCGAACTCGCGCGGCGGAATGGAACATTGCGCCCAACCAGATTGGCATCCTGGGATTTTCGGCCGGCGGGCATCTGGCGTCTTCGGCTGCCACTCATTTTGATTCGGGTGATGAAGCCAGCCAAGATCTTGTGGAGCGAACCAGTTGCCGTCCCGATTTTCAGATCTTGTGTTATCCCGTCATTTTGTTTGGGCACGAAAAAACGCACAACGGTTCGCAGCGAAACTTGATTGGTGCCGACGCCGACGCAGAACTGGTTGGCCACTATTCGAACGAACAACAAGTCACCGCCCAAACGCCGCCGGCTTTCTTGTTTCACACGGACGAAGACACCGGAGTGCCGCCGGAAAATAGCGTACTGTACTACTTGGCGTTGAAGAAACACAACGTTCCGGCCGAATTGCATGTGTTTGAAAAAGGCCGTCACGGCTTGGGACTAGCTGCGGGAACGCCGGGCACAGAAATGTGGTCCAAAGCCTGTGAAGTTTGGCTAAGAAATCACGGTTGGACTCAGTAGTAGTCGAAACCGACGGGCGGTTTCCTTGTGCCCTACCTTGCCAGAACAGGAATCCACAGGATGGCTCGCACCTACACGCTGGAGCGAACACAGTTCTTGCCGTTGTCAATCGAACAGACCTTTGCCTTCTTTGAAGATGCCACCAACCTGGAGGCCATTACGCCGGATTTCGTGCATTTTCGCATCGTGACACCCACGCCGATTGAAATGCAGTCGGGAACACAGATCGATTATCGACTTCGCATTGCCGGTGTTCCCGTCAAATGGCGTACACTGATTGAAACATACGAACCGCCGTTTCGCTTTGTGGACACACAGTTAAAGGGGCCGTACAAACTATGGCATCACACGCATTCGTTTGAAGCGGTGAATGGCGGCACGCAGATGAAGGACGTGGTGAAATACCAGATTGGGTTCGGGCACTTCGGACGAATCGTTCATCGACTGTTTGTACAGAAGATGCTGGATGACATCTTTGAATACCGGCGAATGCAGATTGAACGGCTCCTGACCGGTTCAGTCGCTACCGAGAACGCCGAATAGTGTTCATGTTTCTTGTGATTGTTTGACACGGCACCAGGTTCCTCGTTTAATCAGTAGTTCTAAATTATTGAAGCGTGCTGGTAATACAGCGAGCACGAAGCCTAGGACGAGGACCACTTCTTTGAAATCGCGATCACTTTTGATAACAAGTCTTTGCCTTTTTCTATGTACCCTGTCGGCTTCAGCACAGGATTCAGAATTGCCAGCCACGTCCGAAAAGGCGTTCCTGGGGTTGACCGGAGACGCCACTTTGGGGCTGGAGGAATGCCGAGTCCTCCAGGTGCGCGAAGGCTTTGCCGCGTGGAAAGCTGGAATCCGGCGCGGTGACCAAATCTTGCAGTGGAATGATAGTCCTGTCGAAAGCATCTTTGCGCTGGCCAAATTGGTGCAACATCATGCGCCCGGCGATTCCGTGCGTCTGTTGGTACGACGCCAAGGGCAGTTGTTCGAGTTTACCGCAGTACTGGATGATCAAGACGCGCTCCATGTAGCAGATCGCGAGACTCTGCCTCCGGCGAGCGCTATTCCGCGAGCAAGCGAGTTGCAAAAATCCGACACCACTCCGACTCCCAATGATTCTGTTCCGCCCGAACCAACGCCCAGTGTGGATGGCCAAGTCGAATCGAATGCGACCGATGCGAATCAACCCGATCCAACAGGCTCGGCTGAGGTTCCCGATTCGGCTAGCGACAATCAAACCAGCGATGATAATTCGACCGAGACGGAATTGTCCAACACGTCTGACGACTTCGCGGAGTCGAACACTTCGGGCGATGATTCGACTGAAGACAATGACGAAGAAGATGGCGATGATTCGTCCGACGACGACCAAACGCCTGGCCGAACGGAATTGCCGGCGTGGGCGCAGCAAGCGATTTTGCGCGAATTTGGTTCGCTGCCGGCCGACTGGGAATGGGAAGACGTGCAAGTAGCCGATGAATCTGCGCTGCGTGTCGAGGTGGAATTCGCTGATGAACAAGAGCAGGAACGCATCATCTTTACCGACGGATTTGTGCAAGTACCGGCTGAGCAAGTGCCCGCCGATCTTCGTCGCAAGTTACTTGGCAAACATCAGCCGGAGGATGCTGTGTTCAGTCGGCAGCTGCGACCGGACGGCACGCTGTACAAAGTTCGCTGGCTGAGTGGAAAGGGCGGTGAAACGCCGTCCGTCGACGATGCTTCATCGTTGCGAACCAAGCCCGAAACCAGTAAGCCCGTCGCGGTAAAGAATCGTCGACAAAGAAGCCGTCGACAGCAGCGATTGGCCCTGCAGCGGTTGCAAGACCGGCTGAAACAAGACAGTCAGCGCCTGGAAGATTTGGATCAACGCATTAAAGATCTCCAAAAGACGTGGAATCAATAGTCGGCTAGACTACATTCCATCTGAAAGGAATAGACAGATGGATACGGTTCAGTTGGTGGCTCAAGGAGAACGTTCGCACCAGCGTTGGCGGCGAACGCTGGTCAAGGATCAGCCGTTGGCTTTAGGACGCAAAGCGGCGTTGCCCGTGCCATGGGATACTCATATTTCACGTCAGCACGCGGAAGTGACATGGAATGGTCAGTCGCTGTTGGTTCAGACGCAGCCTGACGTCTTGAATCCGATCTACTTTCAAGGCGTGCCGACCGAACGGTTTGATGTCTTGCCGGGGCAACATTTTGCCATCGGTTCCACAACGTTCAAGCTACTGAGTGACCTGATCAACATTTCGCTCGACGCGCCTCGGCCTGCTGCCGCTCAGACATTTTCTTCGGACTTTCTGCGTCATGCGGCGTTTCGTTCCACGGAACCTCCGATCGACGCCTTGTGCCGTTTGCCGGACATCATCACCGGCGCTCATACGGAAAGCGAACTCTGCATTCGCTTGGTCACGATGATTCTTTCGGCCATTCCCAACGCTTCAGCCGCGGCGATTGTACGTTGTGACACCTCTAAGAACGGCATGGCGGAAGAAGATATCCAAGTTCTGCATTGGGATCGAACCAAACAGTCGGACCAAGAATTCCAGCCGAGCGCTCGCCTTATTCGCGAAGCGACAAATGCCGGCGAATCCATTGTTCACGTCTGGAACGCTCGTCGACAATCCAGTCACAAGTATACCTATCGCAGTGACGCACTATGGGCCTTTTGCACTCCTCTGCAATCCAAAGCCTGCGCCGGTTGGGCCATTTACGTTGCCGGAACGGCCGCCAACAGTGACAGTGACGTGTCACACCATTTTGGCATTGTAACATCGCCCGGAGACCTGCAGGATGAAGTCAAATTTACCCAAGTGGCTGCCACCACGGTCGATAACTTAAGGCAGATTCAATCGCTCCAGCGACGTGAAGCGGTCTATTCTGCGTTTTTTTCCGAACCGGTGATTCGCACCTTGGCCGACACCGGCGACGTCGAGGTGTTGGCACCGAAGCAAGCCAACTTGAGTGTGATGTTTTGCGATTTACGAGGCTTTTCGCGAAAGTCTGAACAGCTCTCGGAAGACTTGTTTGGGCTACTACGCCGCGTCAGTGAATCGCTGGGCATTATGACTCACCAGATTCTAGAGACCGGCGGCGTGATTGGTGACTTTCACGGTGATTCGGCCATGGGATTTTGGGGCTGGCCGTTGGACCAACCCGATCGCGCGGAGCGAGCGTGTTTGGCGGCGATGGCTATTCGCGACACCTTCGCAGCGTTGGCCCAACAAGCCGACGCCGCTGGATCCGCTTCGCCTTTTCGAGTTGCCATTGGAATTGGCACAGGAGCGGGTGTGGCAGGGCGGATTGGGACGAAGGACCAAGTCAAAGTCACTGCGTTTGGACCGGTTGTCAACATCGCCGCTCGCTTAGAGACGACCACTCGCATCTTTGACGCCGAAATTTTGATAGACCGGGCCACACAAACTCAATTGGGGCAAGAATTCCTGGGCCAACATCGGATTGAATTTCGACCCTTGGGACCGATCCGAATGTACGGCATGGAAACCGCCGTGGACGTCACCGAACTGGTCGATCGGAATTGGTTGACGCCGTCCAGTGCACAGTCGTTGCCGCGATTTCAACAAGCGGTGCAGGCGTTTTATCAGCTCGATTGGCAGTTGGCCGAATCATTGTTTCAGGAATGCCAGGATGATCACTCGGCGGCAAAATTCTTCTTGCGAAACATCCGTCAACACCAAGGCAATCCTCCACCGGATTGGCCAGCGCGGTTAGATCTTCCGACCAAGGCCAGCGGATTTGGCGAATAAGGATATTTCGCCACGTTATATCAATTAACGCCGCAAACGTTCGTTCAGCCACGCAGTTCGAAAGATCCCTTTGGCATCGTAATGGTCCATCGCCGCCAGGAACTGCTCCCAATTCGGATACAGTTTCCTAAGGCGTTGTGCGTCGAGCGGACAGATTTTGCCCCAGTGGGGTCGAGCACCAAACGTGTCGGCGGCGTGTTCGGCCAAGTCGGTGGCGAATTCCAGGAAGCCATTGCGAGCGTTGACTCGATTGTAAGAAATCAAACTGACCGCATACCATGGTTCCGTACCGCCCGACGCTGGCGAAAGCCAGGTGTCATCCGGAAGTACTTTGCGAATACAAATCGGATAGTGCTGTTCATAGCGCCGACTCGTTGGTTTGGCAGCACAACGCTCAAGGTGGTTGCGAACCACGTGCAGCATGTCGGCCAACTTGGATTTTGGAACAAACAATTCCATTTCGATGTGACGAAACATTTCGTGCTGCATGGTCAGCTGCCGGTCCGAACGATCCACCACCTTCCAGCCCAAAGGAATGATCCTGCGAATCAGCATGCGATATGCCAACTTGCTGGAACCCCAAGGCAATAGTCGGCCCAAGGCAACAATCAGCAAATGCAAACAGGTATCCATGCCCAACAGCCAGAACAGTCGATACAACGGCGCGGACCAACTGGGCGTCAAATTCGTTTCTTTTCGATGCTGGGCTAGAAAATCCCAACGCCACGGGATGAAGAAAAATTGCTGCTGGGGATAAGTATCCTCAGCAGCCAGCACGTCCTCTAACTGCGTGTAATGCGCAATGTGCTCTTGGATGTTGTATTGAGGTCGTACAGGCAGTTCCAATTCGGTGATGACGCCCAATGCTCCCAGTGAGCAACGTGCGGCCGGCAGAAAGGATTCGTCATTGCGAATCCAGCGGACGATCCATTCCGAGGAAGCGGGATCAAAATGGGCGACGCGAACTGCTTGGACAAGGTGAGATAAACTGTGATGCCCTGATCCATGCGTTCCGGTCGAAGTGGCACCGGCCAGCGTTTGTTCGTCAATCAGGCCCAGAGTGGGCAGCGTCAAGTTGTGCCGATTTAAGAACGCAATCAAACGTTTGATTTGGCAACCGGCGCCCACGCGAATTCGCTTCTGCCCGTCGACTTCAACCAGCGTTGTCTGATTGAAGTTTTCCAGTGACAACGACAGACCATTCGTTGGAATCAACGGACTCCATGCATGTCGACTGCCGAAACAGCGAACCGATGACGTGCCGTGCTCCGCGACTGTGCGAAGAAGGTCTGCTTCGGACCTTGGGCTCGCAAAGTGCTGCGGAGTGAACCGTACGTTCATTCCGAAGTTGACGATTCGAACCGTCACGTCACAACTACGCTTTGGCTGCGTCGATGGCTTCCTGCAACGAGGCTTTCGGCTTGACGCCCACAAACTTCTCTTTGATTTCCCCACCTTTGAAAACAATCAACGTGGGAATGCTCATGATGTTATATTGCTGAGCAATATTGCTTTCGTCAATGTTAACCTTAACCACTTTGGCCGAACCAGCATTGTCCGCCGCCAGTTCTTCAATCATGGGCGCAATCTGGCGACACGGTCCGCACCAAGGAGCCCAAAAGTCAACCAAAACCGGCTCCGAAGCCTGCAGTACTTCTGCTTCAAAATTCGAATCATCCAATTCAGCAACGTTGCCTGCCATGCGAGATCTCCCTAACCGTTCGAGTTTTCTAGTGAATCCTTGGCCACCGCCACATCCGCGCGAAGAACGGGCGTTGACCAGATGGTAAAACAGTCGGAATTATAGGGCGACCCTCGATCTCGTCAACTCGCTGCCGCCTCAGCGGCTAATTCAGCAGGAATCGCCCTTCTTTATTGCGTGCCACCCACCAACTCTTGACACAGACCCGCCAACCTGCTAACCTCTCTGCAACACAGCACCCCCAGGAGCCCACTCATGCCTCGTCCCAAACGCAGTGAACAGTTTGATTCGTCTGAAATTTGCATTGTGCATGCG
>JAGQOZ010000276.1 GCA_020426955.1 Planctomycetales bacterium | reverse complement strand
CCAAAGATGTGTTTGCAGAACTACACACACGATTTCGGACAGCAGCGGGTGGTGTTGTAAAAGCGAGTGAGCTGCAACCCGCGTAGTTCAGGCTACCAGCCTGTATCTGTTTGGCATTTCGGGTTGGTATCAGTTGCTCTAAGTGACGGAGCTTTATCACGCTTTCATTGTAGCGGGTTTCAGGCTGGCAGCCTGCCCTACGTGCTCATTCAGCGGTGTAGCCGACGCATCGGTGCTTTTTCAAAACCTACTTAAGATAATGATTTGTCTCTGAGCCGCGTCTAGAACCGAGTGCTTGGAAAATCTTGCGATCGATTGAATCCGAGATGGCTCGGACCGACCCATCGCCAAAGGAAAAGACGCACAAGCCTGCGTGGGGCGAACGGAACATCATTTCGATGCGCAGGTTGGCATTGATCTTCTGGCATTGAGAGGCACAAACGTCTAGCGGTCTGTCGATCGAATTGGGCATGATGGCGGTTGAACAAATGAGTTCGGAAAGGTCTTGCATTCGGTCCAAGTCGTCACTGCCAAGATAGACATGGTCCTTCACGGCGCCAATGCATGTGGGCCCACACCGATCGCATTGGTTGTCGAATTCTCGAATACCGCACCCGGTTCGAATGCTAGGTTCGTCAAAATAGTCGACTTCGCCCAAGAATATCGTTTTTGATAAACCGTCTTTGAACTTGGGGTAGTTCAACGGTTGGTCATACACAAACGCTCCGGTCAGGACGGTGTTCGGTTCGGAAAAAATTCGAGGGTCGTCGTCACGTAATAGGTTATGGCTTCCGCATGCAGCGTAGTTGATGCGAAATTGCTGTGAGACGCCATCGTTTTCGACATTGTTGCCAGAATTTATTCCGTACGAAGCAGACGATGGACAGGTGAAGACACTGACCGGCTTGGCCAAAGCGGCCACGTTACGCGCTGCCGGGTCCTTCGATTCCAGACTGGCAAATGATCCGGGCAACCAGTCTCGATTGCCCAGCGAGTCTACCGCGGATTCCGCAGGATCGTCCAGTGTCAGGGCATCGAATAATGCGTTTTCCTCCAGAAACGGCAAGATAAAGGCAGGCCAAGCAGCGCCCGATTTGTCTGCGCCGGGTGGAAAGTATTGATGAGCGGATTCGTAATTGATTAATCCAGCTTGAAGTTGTTTGAGTCGGTTAATGCACTGCGTTCGCCTGGCTGCCTCGCGAGCAGCGGAAATCGCGGGTAGCAACAGCAAGACCAACAGGGAAATTATGGCGATCACGACAAGTAGTTCTACCAGCGTAAATGCGTGCGTGCGTCGGGTCATTTTTCAGCCTCCTCGGTTTGCTCTGTTCGCCAAACAATCTGGCTGAAAGAGAATCGTAGGAGTGTGACGTATGCCGCGAAGGATTCGGCTCGTGCTGGCCCGCTATGGTTGCTGCTCGATCCAGGCAAAAACTCCGGGACGGACCTTTCTTACCCATTGGTATTTATGGGGAGTGATCTGAAACGCGGAATCCTCGCCCATCACCAACCCATAGTGCCCTAAACCACCTCGACAATTGTCTATTGGGTTCGTCGCAAACTTGAAAACTTACGCTCGTGTCGGACAAGCCGACATGGCCCAAGATTTGGGACATTGGAGCGAGGATCAGTCACGAGGCAATTTTTCCAAGCCCGCTTCAATCAGCATACGAATCGGCCGTGACGGATTCTTCGACAAGCTCGCATTCGGGCAGTGATTCCAGAAAGAAGCGGCCGTAGTATTTGGTTCGAATCCGAGGATCCAGGATGACGACAATTCCCGTATCGGATCTGGTTCGAATTAAGCGTCCAAAGCCCTGTTTTAGCTTGATAATGGCTTCCGGCAGTTGATGTTCTTGAAACGGATTGCCGCCTCGTTTTTTAATCGCCTCTAATCTTGCTTGCAGCAGCGGTTGATCCGGCACACTAAATGGCAGCTTGGTAATGATTACGTTGGAAAGCGCTTCGCCCGGAACATCCACGCCTTGCCAAAAGCTGTCAGTCCCCATTAGCAACGAGCGAGGATTGGCTTTAAACTGGTCCAGCAGTTGACCTCGAGACATCCCGGCTTCTTGCGTATAAATAGCAATGTCTTCTTCTCGCAAGGCCGGTGCAATTCGCGATGCCACTCGGCGCAGCATGTCGTAACTGGTAAACAACGCGAACGCTCGGCCGTCGGTTCGCTTGACGTAACGTTCAATCATGGCCGCTGTCAGTCTTTCATAGTCGGCCTTGCTGGATGGATCCGGCATGCCTCGTAGCACAATGATCTTGGCCTGCTTCTTGTAATCGAACGGACTGTCTAGCTGCAGCGAACGCGTTTGCGTCAAGCCGATGCGATCTTGGAAATAGTCGAATGACGCCATCTTGCCGACGCTGAGTGTGGCGCTGGTCAAAATGCAAGTCCGTTTCTGTTGGAAAAGTTGTTCACGCAACAAAGTGCCAATATCAATCGGCGCGGCCGCGAGGCTGATGCGAGGGGCTTGGCGTCGAGTTTCCGTGCGTTCAATCCAGTAGACTCCGTTGGCAATCCGATGACCAAGCCAATCGGATAATTCGGTGGATAAACTATCCAACCGGTCGGCGGCGGAAACAAAATCTTGACGGTCGCTTTCGTTGGACAGACTTTCGCCTTTGGTTCGTACCATGCGAGCCAGCTGATCTAATTCCGGTGAAAGACCATTGGGTACAATCTGCGTTTGCGAAATGCGACCGTTAAATTTTTCGCCCTGTTCTTCTCGCCAATAGTCCAAGTCCGTGAAAAAATCACGAGCTCGTTCTCGGCAACGATTCACTTGTTTTTCTGCTTCTGCCAAGTGACGACCAACCAGAATGCCTTTGTTGGTGCGATCGTTGTAAAGTTTATTCAAAGTGTAGTCGACTTGTCCCGAAGTCACTCGTAATCCCATGTGATCACTGGCCACCGCTTCAATCGTATGAGCTTCATCGAAGATGACGGCTTGATAGTCGGGAATGATACTGGCCTTGACTTGCCGCAGTGCCAAGTCGCTAAAGAACAGAGCGTGATTCACAATCAGGATTTGCGCGTTTTTCGCTCGGTTTCTGGCCTGATAATAAAAGCAACGCTTAAACGTGGGACACTTGCGGCCCAGACAATTGCCGCTGTCACTGGCCACTTCGTCCCAAACACTGGCCGTGGGGCGAAAGGGGAAATCGGCCAGTGAACCGTCCGTGGTATTGCGAGCCCACGAACGAATCTCTTGCAGCAGATCGGCATCTTCTGGACGATGAAACAATGACCCGCTGCGTTCTAGCGCGCTATGCAGACGTCGCAGGCTTAGATAGTTTCCTCGGCCCTTGACCAGCACGGCCGAAAACTCCAACGGAATAATGCTATTAAGAAACGGGATATCTTTTTGAATCAGCTGTTCTTGCAGGCTGATGGTGTGTGTGGAAATGACAATGCGATTCGGTTCGTCTTGGCTGCGTTGGTTCGCTTGTTCTTCGCAGACTTTCAGAATGACAGGGACCAAGTAGGCAAAGCTTTTTCCTGTGCCCGTCCCCGCTTCTACCACCAAGTGCTTCTTGGAATTCAAAGCGTTGGATACGGCATTGGCCATTTCTAATTGTTGGTGGCGGACTTCATAAGACTTCAGTCTTTGTGCGACGTATCCATCTGGTCCTAAGATATCGTCGGGGCGAAAGGCGGGAGGCGTACTACTGCTCAATGTTTCATCCTTGCAAACTAAATCTTCGCAACGGCGAACGAAATCCAAAACCAATCGCGCGAGACAATTAGCTAGTCGAATCCAAGCCTTCCGAAGATGCCTGAATCAAATGATCTTCCGGGCTGCTGGCGGTAGCGTACAGACGCTTCGGAATGCGGCCGGCCAAAAAAGCCAATCGTCCTGCTTGGCAAGCCAAGTTCATGGCCTGAGCCATTTTCCTTGGATCTTTCGCGTGAGCAATGGCGGTATTCAGCAAAACACCATCGACGCCCAGTTCCATGGCAAATGCCACATCACTAGCTGTTCCTACTCCGGCATCCACAATCACAGGGTAGTCTGGATCATTGTCCTTCAAGTATTCCAAACAGATTCGCAGATTGTTGGGATTTAAGATTCCTTGGCCCGAACCGATTGGACTGCCGGCCGGCATCACCGCACTGGCGCCGGCCTGTTTCAGGCGAATCGCCACCATCGGGTCATCCGTGGTATAGCAGAGGACGGAAAAGCCTTCTTGCACCAATTGTTCCGTCGCTTCGATGGTCGCCATGGGGTTGGGCAACAAGGTCTTGCCATCGCCCAGGACTTCCAGCTTCAGCCAATTCGCGCCGGGATTATTTAAGCTGCGCAGGATTTCTCGTCCCAATCGAGCGGTTCGGACGGCATCTTCCACGGTGTAGCAACCGGCAGTGTTCGGTAGCAAGCAATATCGATCCAGATCAATGAAATCCAGAATATTGTGGCCTTTGCTGTCGTACAGACGTTCGCGACGCACGGCCACCGTGATGCATTCGGCGCCGGAAAGCTCCAAGCATTCGGCCATCTCTTCGCCGGTTTGGTACCGACCCGAACCAACAATCAGACGGCTGGTGAACGAATACGGCCCCAATTGAAATGGCGAATCAGAAATGGTCTTGGTCACTGAAAGATCCGACGCCACATTAACCTCCACCCACTAACGTTACAATTTCCAAACGATCACCGTCTTGCAGTACCAGTGACGCATGCTGCTCTTTAGGGACAACTTCCAAATTCACTTCGACCGCCACGGCTGGCGAAAGGATTTGCAACTGTTGCAGCAACTGCGCAACGGTGGCTTCCGACGCGACATCCGTTTCTTGGTTATTGACAAACACCTTCACCGTTTAAAATCTCGATCTTCAATTTCCGCGAATTATCGCCGGACCGTTGCTATTCGACCACCACGGATTCGCGAGCCCTACCATAGTCCAGCACCACCAATTGACCTGCCTGGGGCGCTCCGACTGACGCCATTTCGCGCCGCCAAGGCAACGTGTAGACGACAAAGTTACCCGTATTGGAATCCAACACATAAACGGCTGATTCGGCAACTCGTGCCGGCGATGCTCCGCGTGGCAGCGAAATTCGCCCCGTCACCATTAAGTACTTAGGATTCTGCCCAGCACCTAAATCCTTGATGACGTTGGTTCGAAACAAGCCTCGGAATTTCCCGGTCCGATAGTTCAGCACGGCACACTGTAAGTCACCGGTCAGATAGTCCAAAGTGTAAAATCCTTCCACATCCTGGTCGATGGGGCCTGTGGCGACGGCAAACGCATCGTTGCTGGACGCGGCGTCCGCCCACAGTTTGGGCAAGTCCGCTTCGCCAGCCAAATGAACCGTGTTGGGGCTGTCTTCTCCAGCCAAAATGTGGCGAATCTTGGGTCCCCACCAAACGCCACAGGTAAACAACAAGGCAGCTGCCAGAATCGAATAACGAATTTGCCAAATGCGAGCAAACATGGTCGAACCTCCCATGCCAAGTGGAATTCGAATCATCTTGAACGTGTACGCCGGCACCCATCTCCCTGCCAATCCAAGCGAACTTGGAATCTTCTTAGCATAGCGGAAATTTCGGCCAAAAGCGTGGCAAGAGACAGTCAATATGGAATTCACTGTCATTCGACCGGCGCGAACGCCGCCCAACATCGCAGCCTACCAATTGCCTAAGCGGATCCACCGGTCGACTGGCGAATTCAATCAATTCTGCTAAAAAAGGTGTTCGGTGGACCTATGCCGCCGCGGAATCGTCCAGTAGATAGAAGTCCCCGCAACAGTTGGTAAACCCGTCAGTCAAGCTCGTTCCGACTTGGCATACCTAACAAAATTTGGTTGTTTTTCTCGAGGAGGAATCATAAACGATGGCTACGAATGGTGATTTGAATCGCAAGTTGCGAATGGCGCTTGTCGGAGGCGGACAAGGTTCGTTTATTGGCCGAGTCCACTGTACGGCCGCCGTACTGGATAATCGAGCGGCATTGGTGGCGGGTGCGTTATCGTCGAATCCGGAGCGAGCCAAAGCGTCGGCGCCCGATTATGACATTCCAGCAGATCGAGCGTATGGTTCGGTCACGGAAATGCTGGAATCCGAAAAAGCGTTGCCAGAAGATCAACGCATTGACTTCGTTTCCGTTGCCACACCCAATCACACTCACTTTGCCATTGCCAAAGCCGCTGTCGAAGCCGGCTTCAATGTCATCTGTGACAAGCCCATGACCTTCGATTTGGCTCAGGCAGAAGAACTTCAGAAAACGGTCGAAGGTTCAGGCGTCGTCTTTGCCGTCAGCCATAATTACACGGGCTATCCGCTGGTTCGCCAAGCGCGAGAAATGATTCAGAGCGGCGAACTGGGCGAAATCAATGCCATTCGTTCGAATTACATTCAAGGCTGGCTGAGAACTCGTTTGGAAAACGATGACCAAAAACAAGCGGCTTGGCGAACCGATCCGTCCAAGAGCGGTGCGGCTGGCTGCTTTGGTGACATTGCCACGCACGCCTACAACTTGGGGCGGTACATGACTGGACTGCTGCCCGAATCGATCAGTTGTCACTTGAAGACGTTTGTGGAAGGCCGCAAATTGGACGACTACGGTACGGCGATCATTCGCTTCGAAAACGGAGCGTTGGGAACCGTGACGGCGTCGCAAATCAGCCATGGACGAGAGAACGATTTGTTCATTGAAATTGATGGCACCAAAGGTTCGCTGCAATGGAGACAAGAAGAGCCGAACCAGATGATCGTGCGGCAAAACGGCCAACCGCACCGCATCTACACTCGCGATCCTAACGCTCCGTTCATGAACGCGTCCGGACAAGCCGCATGCCGGTTACCTTCCGGACACCCAGAAGCTTTCTTTGAAGCCTTTGCCAATGTCTATCGCAGTGCGTATGACGCCATGGCGGCGCGTGCCTTGGGCCAAGCCTTTGAAACCAAAGACACCATTTATCCCAACGTCTATGATGGTGTGGAAGGGATGTATTTCATTCAGCAATGTGTGGCCAGTAGCCAAGAAAATGGTGCTTGGCTGCCGCTGAAACACGCTTCCGCTCGGAAGTAGTTGTCGCCCTTGTCATCCATGACAGTACGAATCAAAACGCTCGGTAAAGCTCGCCGAGCGTTTTGTGTTTTTCCAACCCAACTCGATGAAGCTCGTTCAGTGACTTTGCTTCACCAAATCCAAACTGGAATTAACGCTAGGTAAACAAGAGGGAGTGCCGAGTGTCAGATACGAAACGATTGATTGTGATCACGGGCGTTTCAAAAGGTTTGGGACAAGCGATGGTGGAAGAGTTCGTGCGAATGGGACATCGAGTTGCCGGGTGTGCTCGTTCTGCATCTGCTATTCACGAATTGACGTCTTCGTTCCCGCAGCACCGTTTCGATGTTGTGGACGTCGCGAACTTCGACCAAGTCCAAGCGTGGGCAAACGACATCGTGGTCACTTGCGGAACTCCCGATCTGGTCATTAACAACGCCGCCATTATCAATTCAGACGCATGTCTGTGGGAAATTGCGCCGGACGAATTCGCTTCGCTGACGGCGATTAACGTCAATGGTACGTTCTTCGTTTGCAAGGCGTTCCTGCCAGCAATGATGCAAGCAGGTACCGGTGTGATTGCCAATTTCAGTTCGGGCTGGGGAAGATCTACTTCGCCCAAAGTGGCGCCGTATTGTGCTTCGAAATGGGCTGTGGAAGGGATGACTCGAGCGCTTTCGCAAGAGTTACCTCGAGGCCTGGCTGCGGTGGCATTGAACCCGGGGATTATCAATACCGAAATGCTACAAGCGTGTTTTGGAGCGGGTGCCGCTTCGTATCCATCTGCTTCCGAATGGGTTCGTACGGCCGCGCCGTTTTTGTTACAGCTGGACGCGGACGACAATGGTCGCAGTGTGAATTGTCCGTGACGCAATGAGGCGAAACTCTCACTTGCCGCCATGATCCGGATATCAGACAATTAGCCCGCGACGTTGGCACATCTATTCATTCGAAAGGTCCGCCGTGTTTCC
>JAGQOZ010000275.1 GCA_020426955.1 Planctomycetales bacterium | reverse complement strand
TAACCTTCGCCCGGATAAATGTCGGCAACCATCATGGTTCCGGCGGACGTGCCGTCCGTGGACCAGAGTTCGCGGCCATTGATGCCGTCGTCGGCCGAGAAATAGAGTCGATTGTTGTAGGCGATCAGCGATTCTGGATTGGCATGGTCCGAACCGACGTTGATGTCGCGAACCAGACGAGTCCCGGTGTCGGTCCCGTCGGTGACCAAGAGCTCGCGGCCCGAAGTTGCGTCTTCAGCCGAAAAGAACGTGAGGTCGCCCAGTTGGACAAATTCGGCTGGATCGGAATCACCACTGGGATTGATTTCAATCAGGACGGGCGTACCCGCCAGAACCAGTCGATCTTCCAGGTCTTCCAGCAGGTGTTGTCGAACTTGGTTGGTTCGAGGAATTCGATAGGCTGACTTCGGTTGGTTCGAACCGTCTTTCAAGGACCTTTTGCTCATCGTATTTTGCCTTCCATTGGGGATGCCAATACTGGATTTTTCGGTTGCCATTTTGCGGCGAATATGTTTCCAAAATGCGTCAATTTCATGCGGTAGGAGGCGGCACCATCCAGATTTGGGGCGCGCCATCTTCTGCCGCATAAGGGCCTCGCATAGCCGGGTTTGGGCAATCCGGCAATACGGTTACGTCAAATATTTCGTCTACACCTGTCTTGAATTCAAACTGTCCGGCCAATTTTCCTGTCTCAAGATGCACCACTCCCACGCCGCACTTGAGACGCTGACGATCCTGTGCAATTGGCACGCCATTGAACGTGGAAGATTCGCGGATTTTGGACAGGCCGACAAACGCGTATTCGCCCAGGAACGCGAGCCCTCGTGCGTAACCTGGAAACCGGGCCACAATTTCGGTCGTTCCGTTCTGTAAATCAACTTTCACCAATGCACCTCGACCTGAATCCAGCACCCACAGGTGTCCTTGGTGCAGACGCGGCGAATGGGGCATGGCGAACCCGGTTGTCACGGTTTCTCGCGAATCAATATCGATTACGCAGCCCGATTCCGCCTTGGTCGCTCGCCATCCGCCGGGCGAATTCGATTCCGCCATGGCCGTGACAAAGCGAGCCTTCCCGTTGGCGGTGGCGATTCCATTCAGATGGCACCGGTCTTCCGCTGCCAATTCACTAATGAATTTCGGTTGCCAGCGTGGCACAAAACTATGTCGATCGTCAAGCGTACACAAGCAGGAAAAGAGCGTGTTCACAATCCATAACTGATTATCCAGCCAAGCCATTTCGTGCGCGTGAATTTCGCCCGTGATTTGGGCCGTTCGAGCCAAAAAGCAGGCGTCTCGAGGTGTGGCGTCGCTCAGCCGGTTCGCTACGTCCGGAGCATTCTGAAGAAACCAGACTTTGGATTTGGCAGCCACGGCCATGTGACTTTGGTCGGCGGTGATGGCAACTCCCATGGGCCGATCAAAATTGTGAAACGAAAGCTGCAATTCATTTTGATGCGAACCCAAAACGGCAAGCTTGCCCGCTTGGTAAGTGGTGACCAACAGCGCGGCTCGCAGCGAACTCAGCAATTCGCCCAGATCGTCTGAATGTTCGTAGCGGATTTCTCGTGCCGGTGTCGACGCCGTGTCGCTTGGCGATTCAATGGCGGCCGCTTGATTATCTGCAGTCAAAGGCATTCCGTTTCTCACTTGTGTTGGCAATTGGTCTGTCGTCATTCTTGCAAATGATGAAGAGTTTGCCATGAATTCCGTTTCTGCTTTGTGCGGCAACGTTTCGTTCCTTGAACAATCGTTACGGCACTCGCTTCTTCTGTTGGCAGCTTGCTTTCTGTAATCAAAAGACTCTTCGTACTCTTTCGGGTTGATTTACGCGGCAAATAGCACGCTTTGCGAAAGATTTTTCTGACACGATTCAGCTGCACGCTAGCTGATGCGGGATGTGCCGGTTAGGAGCCAGCTGACAGGGGCGAGCTCCTTGCGAGTCTGTAGAAGAGTTGTCTGGTGTGGGTTGTGTTGGTCTTGCCAGATTTAGCGGTGGTGGCATTTATCTTCTTGCGTAGTTCCACATGCGCGCCATCGCTGGCTGACATATGTTTTTATGAGTCTGCCGAACGGACGATTCGCAAAACACGCGTTTTGTTGGTTTTGACTCCCAGTTGTTATACATGTTGTTTTTTAGTAGCCGAGCGTTTCATGTTTCAGATTTCGCCCAAATCACGAATCGCGGTTGGCTTAGTTTCGTTGACACTCAGTTTAGCGTTGGTGGCCGTGGTGTTAGGGATGTATCCCAACCAGCGGCAGTTGGTGTTGGATGGAAGACTTCGTCAAAGCGAAGCTTTGGCGCTATCCGCGTCGGTCTTGAAAAATTCGGGCCGAGAAGACGATTTGCTGTTACTGCTGGAATCGGTAGTTCGTCGCGACCCGCAGGTTTTGTCCGCTGCTCTTCGCTTGGCCGACGGCGAATTGGCGGCCGCCATGGGCGATCATGAAGATCATTGGGAAACCCAAGCGGTCGTCGGTGCCAACACGGAAACCCAATTCGTGTTGCCCATTATCGAATCAGGCGAACACTGGGGCGTTGTCGAATTGCGCTACGCGCCCGCGCAACCAAACAACTGGTTTTCCAGAACCGTGGTGCGGTTCTTTGTCTTCATGGCGTTGGGTGGCTTTCTGTTTTATTCCATTTTTCTAGGCAAAGTCCTTCAGCAGTTGGATCCGTCCAACGCGGTACCTAAACGAGTGCGATCGGCGTTAGATACGCTGACGGAAGGTCTGTTAGTCTTGGACAGCAAAGGCCGCATTATTTTGGCAAACCAATCGTTCGCCAAGCTGATAGGCAAGGATGCGAACCGCTTAGTCGGTTTGCGAGCGTCCAGTTTTCCGTGGGTCACCAACGAAGAAGACGGTTTTGAATTTCCGTGGCAGAAGGCGCTGGATAGCAAACAACCTCAGGCGAACAGCATGCTGCGTATGCGGTCGGGCGAATCGGATACCTTGCAGACGTTTGTAGTCAATTCGTCACCCGTGTTGGGAACCGATGGTGAATACCGCGGTGTCTTGGTTAGCTTTGACGATGTGACTCAGCTGGAAGAGAAGAAAGCACAGCTGGAGAAGTCTCGTCATGAAGCAGAATCAGCCAACCGAGCCAAAAGCGAGTTTTTGGCACAAATGAGTCATGAAATTCGAACCCCCATGAACGCCATTCTAGGCTTTGCGGACGTGCTGCGTCGAGGTTTCGAAGAATCCGTACAAGAGCGAAAAGAATATTTGGATATCATTCATTCCAGCGGCCAGCATCTGCTGAATCTGATCAATGACATTTTGGATTTGTCCAAAGTGGAAGCCGGTCGACTGGAGCTAGAAAATGTGGAATGTTCGCCTCACAAAATTCTGCATGAAGTGGTTTCCGTGCTTAGCATTCGCGGAAAAGAGAAGGGGATTGAAGTTTCTTATTCGGGCGAAAACAAAATTCCTAGCGCCATTTGGGGCGACTCCGTTCGTATTCGACAACTGGTCACCAACTTAGTTGGTAACGCCATTAAATTTACCGACCAAGGTTCGGTTCGCATCAGCGCGTATCTGGAGCAGTTTGAAGGAAAAGACCAGCTCTGTATTGACATTGCGGACACCGGGATTGGACTTAAACCGGATCAAATGGACAAAATCTTTGATCCGTTCACGCAAGCCGATTCGTCGGTAACCAGGCGATTTGGAGGTACCGGGCTGGGGCTGGCAATCAGCCAGAAGTTGGCTCGAGCCATGGGGGGCGACTTGACCGTGCAGAGCGAATTCGGCCAAGGCAGCACATTTACCGTCCGCATTGATTGCGGCGATATTTCGAATGTTCCGTTGGTCAGTGCCGACGAAGCGGTTAGTAGCCTGCGAGAGGAAAGCCGCCGAGTATCGGTGCAGCTGCCAGACAACGCCAAAATCTTGGTAGTGGATGACGGTCCGTCGAATCGCAAACTGATTCGCTTGGTACTGAAGCGAGCGGGTGTGGATATTTTTGAAGCTGACAACGGTCAAAAAGCTGTGGATATGGCCGCGCAACAACCGTTTGACGTCATCTTGATGGACATGCAAATGCCGGTGCTGGACGGCTATTCGGCTACTCGGCAACTGCGGCAAAACGGATACCAAATTCCTATCGTCGCTTTGACCGCCAATGCGATGAAAGGTGACGAAGACAAATGCTTTGCGGCCGGTTGTTCCCACTTCTTGTCCAAGCCGGTCGACATGGACGAACTGCTCAGGCTGTTAGCGGAAATCTTAGACGTGGACGTGCAGTACTCGGAATCCAAGCCGTCGCCCGTAGAAGCAGAACCTACCGTAGCGGCCGTGTCCGACCAAGCAAGTGCCTTGGCGCCGCAATCGTTGCCGGCGCCAAATGCGTCCGCTTCTTCACCACGACCGCCATTGCATTCCAGTTTGCCCATGGACGATGAAGAGTTCCGAGAAATTGTCATCGAATTTGTCGAACGACTCAAAGAGCAAGTCCAAGCGATGTGCGACGTGCTGGAAGCCGGCGAATATGATGAACTGGCGAAACTAGCTCACTGGCTGAAAGGAGCTGGTGGCACGGCGGGCTTCTTGCCATTCACCGATCCAGCCAAGATGTTGGAGACCAACGCCAAACAGCGAAACTTGGCCGGCATGAAGGCGTCCATGATTGAAATCTGTGAATTGACCGACAGTATCGAAATCTTGCCGCTGCAACCGGTTGGCTAATTCGGCGCGGCGACGTTGGTTGGTTCGAACCGAGGTCTCGTGATACTCGTTGACTGAATACGCGATTCTTGCCAGTCGCAGCCCAGCATCAGGCAATTGATTCCCGATCCAATGCCTAGCAAACCAATTCGCTGGTTTGGGTTGATGAAGCCATCTTCACAGGCAATGGCCCAGCTGATGGGCAACGCAACCGAACCGGTATTGCCCAGCCATTCAAGTGTCGCAAAGTCGTTGCTCATTTCGAGTTCCAAAGATTCCAGCATCAGCCGCCGATGTGTCGTTCCCACTTGATGACACACGGTGCGATTTAGTCGAGTGCGGTCGATGCCCCAATCGGTCAGGAACGAACCAAACGTCTCTACGCCCGTGGCAATCCCTTCTCGCATCAACGCTTCCGAATCGGTGTGCATCAGCGGACGCATCCCATGTCCCACCGCATCATCGCTACCACTTTGGCAAAGATTGGAAAACGCTGTGTTGGCACGGGCAACGGCACATTCGAGTCGATTCTTGGTGCGACTGATCGATTCGTGTGTGAGCAAAATGGCGCACGAACCCGAGCCAATGGTCAGCGACGCAATGGCCTGCTTGATGTCATTTCTAGTCAGCGAAGTTGCCTGATTCAGATGATCGATGGTGGCTTCCATCAAGTGGCGACTGTCTTCAGTGCCGACCACTAATCCTGCCTTGATTTGGCCCAGTTCAATCATGTTGCCCACTTGAACCATACCGTTTAGCAAACCTAAGCAAGCATTCGAACAATCGTAGATGACACATTTTGCCGGCAGTTTTAAATGCTGATGGACTTTGCACGCCGTGGCCGGCTCCAAATGGTCGCGGCAAACAGACCCGTGAATCAATGCTCCCAGTTCGGACGGATCTAGCTCGGCTGCCTTCAATGCCATTGTTCCACTGATGATACTCTGTTGACTGGGTAACTGGTGTGCGGGCCAAAGCCGTCGTTCGCGAATCCCTGTCATCAATTCCAGGCGACCTTCCGGAAGACGAAGCCGTTCATAAAGTGGTTCCAGCCGTTGCTCCAGTTGTTCGCTGGTCACAATTTCTTCGGGCAAGGAATACCCCATCGATTCAATACAAACTTGTTGATAACGCATCAAAGGTCCTGGTACGGAATAAAGCGAGCTTATGGGCCAAAAATCAACGTTTTCCCAGTGGAAGTCATTAGCGTGCCAGAACCAACGCCGGTTGACAACCGATTGACAGGCACCGTGATGGCATTGCTGTCACTGCGTCGCTAGCAGCACAGGATGTAGCGTATGGGCGGTTTTCCGGCCCAAAATGTATGCTCAGGCTTGCTTTGTCGAAGAATCCTCGTAGCCTTGTGCGTGACTTGCGATAACTTTTTGTGGAGGAGCGAGCTGATCGAAAAGGATTTCGTCACACTCAGTCATCGAAACACATCGATGTCTTGTAATTCAAGTTGCCGAATTTTTTTACTTGAGCGTGTCCACGGATTTACGTTTGGGTTTCGGTGTAATTTCGGAATTGCAAGTTTGTCCGGATCGCGTTCTGACCGATCGTGTTAACCGCCCTCATGTGTTTACGGTCACCGGTGACCCAATGCAAATCGTTGGCTCGCAACAACAAAAGGAGTTGTTCGCGATGTCTCGTAAGCCATTTATCGGAATGAACATGGATTTTGTCGGTGCTGCCAACGGTCGCCCGGCGTACTCGTTGCTTTGCGCCGGATACTACGACGCGATTGTCGAAGCTGGCGGCATTCCTGTCGCCGTTCCACCGATGGAAAACATCGAAAATGTGGAAGCGATCATTGATCGATTGGACGGCTTTGTACTGGTCGGTGGCCGAGACCTAGATCCGCGAAATGACGGATTTATGCTTCATCCTTCGGTTCGCCCCATGGAAATTCGACGCGAAAAATTTGATCGCTTGTTGTGCCGAGCTATCTGTGATCAGCGACTGCCGTTGTTTGCCATCGGAGCGGGAATGCAGTTGCTTAACGTCGCAATGGGCGGAAATCTGTTCCTGCATATCCCAGAAGATCTGCCCAAGGCCATTCCGCACAAGGACCCGCACGACAGTAACCATCGCCACGGCTTGGTGGTCGAACCGGGGACAATCATGGATCGTGTCTACGGTGATGGCGAAGTCCGAGTAAACAGCCTGCATCACATGGCTATTGACGAACTAGCCGCTGGATTCGTGATAGCGGCTCGCTGCCCCGACGGAGTGGTCGAAGCCATCGAATCGCGTATCAATGGCTGGTTTGCCATCGGCACTCAGTTTCATCCAGAAGCTCAATCTGCTTCTGCTTTGGATATTCGTATCTTTGAAGAATTCGTCGCCGCTGCCGCCGGTGCAGAAGTGCCAGCGAAACTAGTGGCCTAGGTTCTTACACTGGTTGGGCAGGCGAATGCCGACGCCTGCTTGGCAAACTGCGGCTACGCCAAGCAGGAGCCAGAATCCGGCTCTGTCGTCGTGTCATTCGTTGTTGGGAGTGTGTTTTTAAGCTGTTTTGGGGCGATTTTCGTTGCGAACATGGGGATGAGAAACTTCGGCGGTCACGTCGAGTTTCTCGGTTGTATCTCAGTTCGCAAGCCAAATCGAAAAAATATTCACGTTTGGTGACGACCCCTGTCGACAGTATTGCTTCGAGCAGCTAATATCTGTCTCGTCGTTGAGCGGAAACGCGAAACGAAACTTTCAACACCGGCGAAAAAAAATATTTCAAACTGGTGTTGACGAGGAAACGAAGACGAGTAGAATTCTTCGCTTCACTCAAAGATTGGCGGGTCGGAAACGGCCTTCAGTCTTCTGTTCTTTGACAATTTGGTAGTGACCTCTTGTATAGTTCTTTTGAACTTGCCAATACGAGATCATGCAATTTAAGCCAGCTTGTTGGTTGATTCCCAGCAAGTATGGTAAACCCAAAATTGGCTAACTATACCGGATTGATTTCGGTTGATTCGGTTAAGCTTAAATTTAATTGAAGGGTTTGATCCTGGCTCAGAATGAACGTTGGCGGCGTGGATTAGGCATGCAAGTCGAGCGAGAAGAGTTTTTTGCTTGCATTAAACTCGGAAAGCGGCGAAAGGGAGAGTAACGCGTAGATACCTGCCCCTAGGTCTGGGATAGCGTCGGGAAACTGGCGGTAATACTAGATAATGTCCCTGGACCAAAGGTGTGATTCCGCCTAGGGATGGATCTGCGTCCTATTAGCTTGTTGGTGAGGTAATGGCTCACCAAGGCGATGATGGGTAGCGGGCGTGAGAGCGTGGCCCGTCTCACTGGGACTGAGACACTGCCCAGACGTCTACGGACGGCTG
>JAGQOZ010000274.1 GCA_020426955.1 Planctomycetales bacterium | reverse complement strand
CCACTAAGACTCGTGCGCCTGGCGCCAAGCTCGTAATCTGACTATCGGTAAAATTGAAATCGATTCCGCCGACAAACGTCACGCCAGTTAGATCTAGCGTTTCTGTAGCCGAAGTGTTTTGCAATTCGATGAATTCAAAATCGTCAGCTGTCCATGCCGAATTGACGGCCAATTCGGCGGCGCTGGGGCCTAACGGATTGTACATGATTTCCGTGATTCGCAACGATTCTTGAGTGACCGTCGGTTGTCCTTCGTAGGTAAACGAAGTGACTTCAGTGCCGTCGCTACCTGACAGAATCAATGTTTCACCGTAGTTGCTCAAACTACCTTGATAGTTGCCATGGACAAACAGACCTTGGTTGCCCGATGGGCCTTCCGCACGAGCTCGGAAGGACTTGGCATCTGCCACGGCGTACACAGACCAACCGGACGGCAGAACCGTACCGGGACGGAACGTCATATCGACTCCGCCTGTCAACGTCCAACCGCTGATGTCAACAGCAAAGCTATTGTTGTTGGTCAGCTTGATATATTCTTCGTCTTGATTGCCGCTAACGGGGTTGAAGTCAAGTTCGGTGATTTCAATGTTGGGATTTCCGTTTTGAGCGGCAGGAATATCGCCGGTGGAATTCGATACGATGCCTTCGACAATTTCAGGAATCATCAGCATGTCATTACTGGTGGCCGACTGATTGACCGCTTGAATGGCCAACACGTTCTCGCCGACTCGTAATGTGCTGATAAAGTCCGAAATATTGAAGTTTTCGTATTCCACGGCAAAGCGATCTGAATTGCCATCGGCCGTGATATCGAAGCCGCTGACGCCTTCGTCAATGTTTTCTCGATGGACTTCCACGCCGTTGATGTAGGCGATGAAGCCATCGTCGAATTTCATGCGCAATGTCAATTCGTCAATGTCGTCCAGCGAATCTAAATTGAACGTGCTACGAACAAAGACAGACGTGCGGCCGATCATTTCTTCTTCAATGTTCGTACCTAACAGGTCTTCATAACCTCCTCGAGTGGAAGTTTCCAACCCAATTCCGGTCGTTCCGTCGGACCAAGACGCGTCATTGAAGTCGGGTGCAGTCCAGGAATTACCCAGCGAATTGTCGGACGGCACTAAATACTTCAGTGGCAGGGCACCGACATCACCAGACAGCAGCACAGTGATGTGGCTGGTGTCGGGCTGAACTTGCGAATACAACCATTCGCGTCGCGGAGCGGAATATTCGTTCTTGATAATGTCTGTCGCTTCTTGGAACGTTTGAAAACCCGTCTGGCCCCAATTGGAAGGATTTTTGTCGTTGTCCAGTTGAGCGTCGTCCCACATATACTGGACCAATTCGTCCACTCGCGTTTCCAACGGCAAGTCTTCATATGGCGTGCCGGGCGGTTTGACGTAGGCATCCATCACAGTTCGCAAACGCCGCAAATACATGTCTCGGAAACCATCCGTGGCGTACAAGTCAGACACCAACGCATTGTTGCTGGCCATGAACAGCGGGTTGTTGTAGGTGATAGTGTCATCAAAGTACGCTAGACCACCGACCCAGTTACGGCCTTGGCTGAGGTCCACGTCCCAGGGCATGAACTGCCATTCGCCCGTTCCGTTGGTATCTCGGAAAGCATAGTAGTTCTTATGACAACAATCACGGTTGGACGTCATGGCGAAGCCCACCAAGTAGTTGACCATGGCCGGGATATTGATGTTATCGAACAGGAAATGATTCAAGTCGTCTCCAGTCAGACGAGTTCCCGCGACGGCGTCTCGCAAGTCCTGCGTGTTTTCGTCTCGACGAGTCTTCTTTTCGCCCGTGGCCGTATCAAAGCTGTTATACATTTTGTACAGCGCGCCTTCGGGATCCATGCCCAGTCGCTCTAGCCAGCGATTGTCACCATCTTCGACAAAATCATAAACCGCAAAGAATTCACCGTTCAGGTTTACTCGCACGGCTTCAGCCAAATGGTATGGATCGCCAATAAACTTACGTTGTTCGTAGCCTAATGTGTTCCGCAGCTTGCTCTTGTCCGCGTAATTGGTGAGCAGATTGAATTTCTTCATTTGCGGTTCTTCTGGATTCCACGTGAAGCGATGATCGTCCGGTAGATTGACGTTCATGCTTTTCTTGACGGTCGAGAATCCAGACGATGATTGGCCGTGCAGGCTGAAGCGGACGTTGTCGTAGAATTCGCCGTTGTACCACAAAGACCCATACGTGCCGCCCGACATCGCTCGAGCTCTAGATTCCACAAACCAATGCAAGTGCGGCAAACTGGTTTGCGTCTCCACGTCTTGGACAATGGTGCCGAAGTACTCTTCTTGGTTTCTAGTGTCTTCGAACCGAGGAAACCGGCCGATCTGCCCGTTAACATCTTCGGCTGTCATGTACCAGCGAACCATCTGTCCATCTGTGGCAATACCAGCCGGAATCGTCGCCGTGTAAATTCCGTCGTTGGCTGCCGCGTCATTGCCGGAACCGTCATCCGCCATCGAGATCACGGCTTCTTCGTCATACATGACTCGGTAGTGAAGATCCACCTTGGCGATGCCCGCAAACGTTTCGGCAACGTTCGCCGTGACTACGATTGCATCTGCAGTCCCAGGTATATGTGGCGAACGCGTTCGATCATAGAAGACAGGGCCCACATCCGCGCTGCCCAAGCCGTTGGATTCGCCCGGTGTCGGAGTGACGAAGTAGCGAAGTTCGCCCAACTCGATTTGCAGGTTGGTGGCGACTAGTTCGGGCAGAATTAACAGGTCACCGCTATCGATCGAACTGTTGAGCGCATGGATCATCAACACGTTTTCCGTTCCCGGAACTAACAGATCAATGTAGTCCGTGACGTTGATCGATTCTGCGGCCGTCGCGTCCACAGCTGGTCGGTCTTCCAACGAAGTAGAATTCCAGGCGGGTAATTCCGGAGCATTCCGAGCGGCAATTTCTTGGCCATTCAAATAGGCCACAAAGCCGTCATCGTATTGAATATTCAGCAGCAGCGAATTGAGATTTCCTTCGGCTACTTCAAACGGAATTCGAACATACGCCGACGTTGCTTGACCTTGCATTGCCGCACCAATGTCACCCGAAATGTCATCCGCAATGGTTGGCAAACCACCGTCCGGACCAACAATGGCCGTGATGTCTTCAATCAATACGGTGAATTCCGTATTGTCACCCACGTCGTTTTGTGCTGGCCCCGGATCAATCACAAAGTCAATGATATCGTCTTGTTGGACGGCCATGATCCGCGAATAAGAAACCATGTTACCGTTGATGGCTTGCGAATAGACTTCATTGCCGTTGAGCAAAATTCTGGCAATCACACCGTCACCGGCCGAATCCAAATCATTCAGCGTTCCGGAAACTAGAATGCTACCTGTGACTTCGGATGTCCAACGTCGAATAGGATGATGCACGACATCACTGGAATTCGTGCCGGACGTTCTCGCGCCGTCGGATCGCATTTCCGTGTTGGGTAAATTCGGCGCCACAGCCAAATCCCACTTGGTTCCATCCCAGTGATTGAACGGCGACACCGTGCTTAGCCCCGTCCAGCTGAACGCGTCAAAGTCATCAACACTGTAGACACCGTCTTCGTCTGATGACGCTTCCCAGAATCCGTAGCGCCAATTATTCAGCGTTTGAAAACTGTTGAATTCCGTGGTGGAATTGGCAATGACCGTCCCGTCACCTGGTGTCGGATTGGGATTCTCAGAATCATCATAGAAACCGACGCCGGTTGTGGTTTGAATCCACGCTGCCGTATCCAAGGCTGGATCAAGCCAGCTACCGGCAATCAATCCTGAAGCCAAATCTTCCGGCTCCAACGCATCATTGGTCGGCACCAGAACTTGTGCAGGCGAATTCAACGGCAACAAGACTTGTTCGGCCGCACCATTCGGAATTCCATAGGAAATGTCAGTCACTTGCCGAGGATACCCCGGCGCGATTTCAAAATCGATGGACTGATCAGGCCGAGTGACCGCGAGGTATTCTCCGCTAGCGCTGAGACTGAAATTCGCATGCAACGTCCCCAACGGGTTGTCTCGATCTTTCCCGGACGCAAAGACCAAGAGATGTTCGCCCGGATTGAGCGAAACTTCGGGCAACGTCCATTTGTTCAAGTCATCCGGATCGTCGGTCAAATGCCAACCGTTCAAATTAATCGTTTCCGGCGTAACGTTTAAGAGTTCAATCCAGTCAGCATCTTCGCCATCTTCGTCCAACAAAACGTCGTCATTGCTGGCCATGAATTCGCTGATAATGACGCTGGCATCCAGCACCACGCGAGGCTCTAAAGTTTCAACTTGTAAACGCTTGTTTTGATTCAACGAGTTCTTGCGACCAAACCGAAAGGACATACGTATCTCTCCCACTTAACTGCGAAGCGCGCATTCGCCTGTTTTGCCTTAGATTTTCAGGCCATTCTGCCGCGAATAGCCCGAATTCGGAGACTCAGCTCTTGGCCCGATTGTAACAGATATGCGACAAATCGCGCAACGAATTCCCCGCAACTCCAAATCCCGTTCCACCATAGCAGAAACCGATTCCAACCAGGGAAACGCCCCGTTTACCGATGTATTGCACCTGGTCAGCATGTCAACAAGCAGACGTCCGAACCCGGTTCTTTTGAGGCGTTGGTCGAAGCGTCGGCCGGATGACCAAAAACAGAGCTTGCCAGAGCTATCCCCGTTTGCGCTTTGCTTGTGGTTTTGCCGCCGCCTCCTCGGCATTGTCGCGAATTCGCAGCAGTGAGTTGGCCCAGAAAGCTTCGTACTTACCGATCCAGCGTTCGATGACATCGCGAAGTGGAGCGGCATTGAGCGAGTTGATTCGTACGCGCCCTTCGCTGCGAGTTTTCACTAGCCTGGCGGATCGCAAGACATCCAGGTGCTTCATGACTCCGAATCGTGATAAGTCCGGAAATTGATCGACAATCTCCGTTGTCTGCTTCGGTCCATCTCGCAACAGGTCCAGAATCGCGCGGCGAGTTGGATCAGCAAGTGCCTTCCAGATGTCATCAGTATCTTGTCTGCTCATGACGAAGGTTCCGCCAACAGTTTAACTTGCTCCAAAAGGTACTTCCAACCGGGTACGATCCCCTGGCGATGCTCATCGTCAACCGGACCAACAACCTGGTGCCGCAGATACAGTTCGACGCCGCCGGCTATCGGTGTCAAACGGAACTGCATATGTCCCGCAACCGCGTAGGACATGAACATCGGTCCATGTAGCTCAATCAACGTCGGCGGCTTGATGACCTGCACAAATGCCCACAAATGTCCCTGCCCCGGACCGAGATCGCGAAACCATCGGCCGCCGGGCCATTGCTCCAAGACCATCGGCAGCGGTCGATTGTCCGGAGTCGAATTTTCGTCGGTCAAGCGCCGGATCAACGCGTGATAGGCGTCGCCGATGGCAGAGTTAATTTCGATGCTCTGTTCTAAATCAAGCGACAATGCGGAATGGGTCATGGTACAGTCTCCGAATTCGTTGCAGCGATAGAGGATCAACTTGACAGTCAGTCCAACTCTTCATATGTTACCCCTTAGTCACGTATCTGCAAGCACGCGGTTGCACAACTTTTCAAGAAATCCTGAAACAAGAGCACCGGCTGTTGGCGAACGGAGCCATCACTGCTGGCCGACATACGTTCGAGCGTGATCGAATGGTGGTTTGAATATAGGACAGCTCAAATGATTCTGATCCGCGCGGATTTTTCATCGAATGAACGACTCTTAAGGAGAACGCAATGGCAGTGAACACAAAAGCCGTCAAAGGGCGCAGGAGTGTGCGCTACGAATCATACGGCGAACTACTCGCCGACGCACAACAGTTGGCGGCGAGTAACGTCAAGACGCTTGGGAACTGGTCACTTGGGCAGATCCTTAAGCACGTTGCGGATTCAATCGATACTTCCGTTGACGGTGCCGGTTTTTCGCTTCCCGCCCCAGTACGCTGGTTGATGACCATCTTGATGAAGAACAAGTTTCTCTACCGTGAGTTGCCACCTGGATTCAATTCGTCAAAACAGTTCATTCCGGGCGAGACGTCCGTGGAGGAAGGGATCCGTGCGCTTCGCCAGGCGATCGATCGGCAATCGAGCGAAGCTCATCGAGCTCGCCACCCTGCGTTCGGGAAGATTTCAAAAGACGAATGGACAGCGTTCAATCTGAGGCATGCAGAGATGCATATGAGTTTCGTGAAGGCCACGTCATGAGCACGTCTGCAGGTTTTCTGACTCTCGACGGAGCGACGCAGCGGTCCAATCAATACCTACAGACAGAGCCGGTAGTTTAAGGAAGGCTCCCAAAAAAAGAGCCATAGTGAGCGGCAAGGCGCTAGCCACCGGCTTTTAGATCGCCAGCGCACACGAACCACGGCTAGAGCCTTGCTGCTCACGACAACGGCGGAGCCATTGATTCGCGTTCCACGTTGTACATTTGAATTAATGTTAACCACGCTTTCACAAAACGAGGCAAAAATGAAGAGACTTGGGCTGTATCTGATCGCCTACTTCGTCATCACAATGAGCTGGGCTTATCCGTGGCACTTGATCTGGTTTCATGACCGATATGTCGAATGGGGCGCGATGCAACGGGCGGAGCCAATCATACCCCTGGGCATCACGGCCATTCTTATCCAAGGGTTGGTGATCGGACACCTCTATCCATTCTACAACCAAGGCGACGGCAACCCGATCCTGAGAGGCATCCGGTTCAACCTGATCATCGGATTGATGACGTATACCGCGATGGGATTCGCTACCGCTGCGAAGTTCAACATTAACCCGATCACTCCGTTCCTGCTGTCTCACACTGTATTCCAGCTCATCCAATTCACTTTGACTGGTGCGGCACTGGGATGGATCTTTCGAAAGAACGCGAATTGAAACTCGATACGAACGATGTCACCCCGGAAAGTGACGACAAGTTGATTCATACGAAGCTGGGCGAACGGTGCTTCGACTGGAATCGCGTCCAACGGCGCATTAGACTCATGATTCGATCGTCCCACGAAGTTTGTTCGTTTTCGTTCGCCCGAATATGAGCCGTTACCGGACTTGTCATGAAGGTTTTCATAACCACCTACGGTTCTCGCGGAGACGTGCAGCCATACGTTGCCTTGGGCAAAAGGTTGCTCGATTCTGGACACGACGTGACGCTGGCGACGAGCAGCCGTTTTCAAGACTTTGTCTGCGATCACGGTTTGAAATACGGCTATATGAACGACCGCCTGCTGGCCATCGTCGATACCGACCAGGGGCGCGAATTGCTGGAAAACACGAACGGCGTCTTCGCGGTGGTACGGCGGACGCTTTCCATGTTGAAACAAGTCGGGCCGTTGCAAGAGTCGTTGCTGGAGGAATGCTGGAACGCCGCTCGACAATGTCGTCCCGATTGCATTCTGTTTCATCCGAAGGCGTATGGCGGACCACACTACGCCGAAAAGCTTGATGTGCCGGTGGTGTTGGCGCTTCCATTTCCGATGTTCGTGCCGACCGGCGAGTGTCCCATGATAGGGTTCCCGAATCTGAGACTTGGCGCGTGGTTCAACCGAATGACCTATCGCGCAGTTAATCGGCTGATGGCTCTTTCCGCTGGAAAGCACGTTCGCAGATGGCGTGCGCAGCACGGCTTGCGCAAACAGCGGCGGTTTGACATGCTTCATGCGACCGACGGCCGAGAGATTCCGGTGCTGCACGCCTATAGCCGTTTAGTCTTGCCGCAACCGAGTGACTGGCCCGAATCCGCGACGACCACCGGCTACTGGTTCATGGACGAATCGAAACACGGGCCTCCGCCTTCCGAAATCGAATCGTTTCTATCAGCAGGCGATACGCCAGTGTACGTTGGATTCGGTTCGATGGCCGGTCGTGACCCCGAGCGTTTGACCGAAATCGTTGTCAAGGCGCTCCAGAAAGCGAACGTTCGAGGAATTCTCGTTACCGGCTGGGGAGGACTGGTACGTCGTGAATTGCCGGATTCAATTCTCTGTGTG